>JAUSMU010000083.1 GCA_030645995.1 Gammaproteobacteria bacterium
ATCACCTGAATGCGCGAGTTGGTGAGACCCATGCCCTCCACGATGCGGTCGATCTCCGGCGTTGGGCGACGCAATGAACCCAGCCGTTCGCTGTCGTTGACATCGGAGGTGGCGACTACCGACGACACCTCGCGCGTCTCTTCACTGTCGACGTCGTAGACTGCAAAACCGAGTTGCTCACCGAGCATGGTGGTGGGCAGGCGCAGTTCGACCTCATACCCACCTGGCACTTCGTACCACTGACCGACGATGCGATCCTCGTGGCGCAGTGCAGAAAGGTCGCGAATGTCGGCGCCGATCTCATAGGCATAGACGAATTCTGCCCCGCGCGGCGAGATCACATAGCGCTTGAGCTGGTTCTCGCGGGTCACCAGCGAAATCTGCAGGAAGTCGTTGCGATGCACGCTCAGGCTCTCTTCGCTGCGATACACCAGCTCGTCGTCGACGACCTTCAGATAAGCATACAGCGAACGATTGTACTCGCCGACCAGCAGTTTGAAGTTGAGGGACTCGTCGTAGTGATAGTAGCGTGCAAAGGGGCCGCGCGGGTTCAGGGGCGTTCCGATGGAGTCGTCCTTGCCATAGGACAACTCATAGCCCTGATAGTCCTGCCAGTCGACCAGCGTGCTGTCGTCCAGCGACAGTGGATAGAACACCGGGTATACGTAGAGGTCGGCACTGCGACGGGCGCGTCCGTAGCTGCCTTCATCGAACAGTTCCGGGCGCTCGTTCAGGGCCGTCGCCAGTGCGCGCGCTGTGCCCAGCACCGTCTGCTCCTGGCCCCGGCGCAGGTATTCCTCCATCTCGAGGATGTACTGATAGCCCAACCACGGAATCACCAGCAGAAAGCTGGACATGAACACCAGCTTGAAGCGGATGCCGAACGGATTTTTAAGGAAGCGGGACATTATTCTTCATTGCTGCCGGACACATTCTGGGGGTTCCAGCGGTAACCCATGCCGTAAACAGTCTCGATGCAGTCGAACGCTTCATCCACCTGAATGAACTTCCTGCGGATTCTTTTCACGTGCGAGGTAATGGTGCTGCCATCCACGAAGATTTTTGATTCCTGCATCAACACCTGACGACTCTTCACGTGACCGGGAAACTTGACCAGCGCGTGCACCATCCAGAACTCGGTGACCGTGAGCGGCACGGGAATGTTTTTCCATTGAATGGTCAGCCGCCCGATGTCGAGGGTGAGATCGTCGCGCTGCAGCAGATTCTCGGGTGACGTGGGCTGGTCCAGCACATCAAGACGACGGAACAGTGCGGCGATACGTGCCGACAGATGAGGAAGGCTGATGTCTTTGGTCAGATAGTCGTCCGCGCCCATGCGCAGCCCGCTCACGGTGTCGAAATCGTTGTCGCGCGCGGTGAGAAAGATGATGGGCAGAGTGTCCGACATGGAACGCAGCGACTGACAGAGGGCGAATCCACCGTCGATCTCGTTTTCGAGACCGATGTCGATGATCGCGAGATTGGGCAGGCGAATGTCGAATGAGCGCATGGCGTCTTTGCGATTGGCATAGGTCTGCACCTCGTACCCCTGCTTGCGCAACACGTCTGCATAGTTCTCACGGAGGGCGGCTTCGTCCTCCACAATTGCGATTCTTCTTGCCATATACACCGTCACGCCTCCGGCTGCATCTGGCGCCGACTATACAGTATTTGCCAGGCAAAGGTGAGCCTTCGATCCAGTAGCAGCACGAGCAAAAGCAATGCCCTGATTCTGCCATATTTAGTCAGCGCATCGCCCTGATCGTCCCGGAACTTCCAGTGCATAATTCAGACTAACAACGTAGAAGTAAATTGCGTTCATGGGAGGTGTTGTGCATGAGTGGTATCAAACTGGTAATCGGCAACAAGAATTATTCTTCCTGGTCCATGCGCCCCTGGCTGCTCCTGAAAGCCTTTGATATCCCCTTCGAAGAAATCAACATCGCCCTCTACCAGAAAAATACGGCCGAAAAACTTGGGCCGTATTCTCCATCGCTCAAGGTGCCGGCGCTGCTGCACAACGAGACCACCGTGTGGGATTCGCTGGCCATCAGCGAATACATTTCCGAACAGTTGCTGGACGGACGCGGCTGGCCCGCCAATCCCAAGAAGCGCGCCAGTGCGCGCTCGATCTGTGCTGAAATCCATTCCGAGTTCCCCAATCTCAAGAAGGAATGGCCGATGAACTGCAAGGCGTCGGTGCCGATGGCTGTCTCCGACAGAATCGAGGATGAGATCGCTCGTATCGATGCCATCTGGAGCTGCTGCCGACGCAAGCATGGCGTGGGAGGAGATTATCTGTTCGGGCGCTTCTCCATCGCTGATGCGATGTACGCACCAATGGCGATCTGCTTCCGCGCTTACGGCGCCAGACTGAGCATGGAGGCCCAGCGCTACGCGAACACGCTGCTCGCCAACCCCCATGTGCAGGAGTGGATCAGACAGGGCCGCGAGGAGCTGGAATCGATGCCGCTGGGAAATGTCAGCAATATGTGATCGCTCCCACAAAAATCAATCGCGAGCAGGCTCGCTCCCACAAGTGCGCACCGGCAACACCGGCCGCAGCTTCGTAGCCATTTCCCGCAGACTGCGCTCAGTCTCGTCCCAATCGATGCAGGCATCGGTCACCGACACACCATATTTCAGTTGCGAGAGGTCCTTGGGGATGGACTGATTGCCGAAATGCAGATTGCTCTCCAGCATCACCCCGATGATGGACTGATTTCCCTCCAGAATCTGATGGGTCACGTCCTTGAGTACCAGCGACTGCACGGCCGGATCCTTGTTGGAATTGGCATGGCTGCAGTCGATCATGATGTTGCTGCTGACTTTACCTTTCTTGAGCGCCGCCTCGCACTGCGCCACATGCACCGAGTCATAGTTCGGCCCGGCGCTGCCGCCGCGCAGCACGACGTGCGCATAGGGATTGCCCTTGGTGGTGACGACGGAAACCTGCCCCTTGCTGTTGATGCCGAGGAAGCGGTGCGGGCTGCTGACCGACTGCATGGCGTTGATCGCCACAGTCAGGCCGCCGTCCGTGCCGTTCTTGAAGCCTACGGGAGAAGACAGTCCGCTGGACATCTCGCGGTGCGTCTGCGACTCCGTGGTTCTGGCGCCAATGGCCGACCAGGCGATGATGTCCTGCAGATACTGCGGAGAAATCGGGTCCAGCGCCTCGGTGGAGGTCGGCAGGCCGAGGCTGGCGATATCCAGCAACAGTTTGCGGCCTTTGCGCAGCCCCTCTTCAATCTTGAAGGTGTCGTCCATGTGAGGATCGTTGATCAAGCCCTTCCAGCCCACGGAGGTGCGCGGTTTCTCGAAGTAGACCCGCATCACGAGGTACAGCGTATCCTTCACCTCTTCCGCGAGCGCCTGCAGACGATAAGCGTACTCCATCGCGGCATCCACGTCGTGAATGGAACAGGGGCCCACCACCACAAACACACGCCGATCTTTGCGATCCAGAATGTTGAAGATGGTGTCGCGCGCCTGCCGGACCGACTGCAGCGCTGCGCCTGTCAGGGGCAGCTCACTCTTGAGTTGTTCGGGCGTGATCAGCGGTTCGTTGGAGGCGATGTTCTGATCGTCGATACTTTCGTTGTGCATGTCGTTACTCTGTAAAAATCTGTGGTGTTTTTTGTGTGGGAGCGGGCCTGCCCGCTCCCACAGGATCATTTAGACTCGGCGGTACAATTCACGGCCGGTCTGGTTGTAGGTTTCTGCCATCTCTTCCATGCCGGTCTGCAGCGCACTGTCGACATTATCGAGTTCTTTCTGCGCGGCGTAGTCACGCACTTCCTGGCTGATTTTCATCGAGCAGAATTTCGGTCCGCACATGGAGCAGAAGTGCGCCACTTTGCCAGACTGCTTCGGCAAGGTTTCATCGTGGAAACTGCGCGCCGTTTCCGGGTCGAGCCCGAGATTGAACTGATCTTCCCAGCGGAATTCGAAACGCGCCTTCGAGAGCGCGTTGTCACGCAGCTGTGCGCCCGGATGCCCTTTCGCGAGATCTGCCGCATGGGCGGCGATCTTGTAAGCCATCAAGCCATCCTTGACGTCCTGTTTGTTGGGCAGGCCGAGATGTTCCTTCGGGGTCACGTAGCACAGCATGGCGCAGCCGAACCAGCCGATCATCGCGGCACCGATGCCGGAGGTGATGTGGTCATAGCCGGGAGCGATGTCGGTGGTCAATGGACCAAGCGTATAGAACGGCGCTTCGTCACATACCGCCAGCTGACGCTCCATGTTTTCCTTGATCATGTGCATCGGCACGTGGCCTGGGCCTTCGATCATGCACTGCACATCGTGCTTCCACGCAATCTTGGTCAGCTCGCCGAGCGTCTCCAACTCGCCGAACTGCGCCTCGTCATTCGCATCCGCAATCGAACCCGGACGCAGGCCATCGCCGAGCGAGAAGGACACGTCGTAAGCCTTCATGATCTCGCAGATGTCTTCGAAGTGGGTGTAGAGAAAATTCTCTTTGTGGTGCGAGAGGCACCATTTCGCCATGATGGAGCCGCCACGGGAGACGATGCCGGTCACGCGCTTGGCTGTCAGTGGCACATAGCGCAACAAAACGCCGGCGTGAATCGTGAAGTAGTCGACGCCCTGCTCTGCCTGCTCGATCAGCGTGTCGCGGAAGATTTCCCAGGTCAGATCCTCGGCGATGCCATCCACTTTTTCCAGCGCCTGATAGATCGGCACGGTGCCGATCGGCAGCATGGAATTGCGAATGATCCACTCGCGAGTCTCGTGAATGTTCTTGCCGGTAGAAAGATCCATCACTGTGTCGGCACCCCAGCGGGCAGACCAGGTCAGCTTCTCGACTTCTTCCTCGATGGACGAGGTCAGTGCGGAGTTGCCGATGTTGGAGTTGACCTTCACCAGGAAGTTGCGGCCGATGATCATCGGCTCTACCTCCGGGTGATTGATGTTCAGCGGAATTATCGCGCGGCCACGGGCAACCTCGGAACGCACGAACTCCGGAGTGATCTCCTTCGGGATCGCGGCCCCGAAAGACTCTCCACGATGCTGAGCACTCAGCGCAGCCTGCTCTCGTGCCTGCATGTAGCTCATGTTCTCGCGGATAGCGATGTATTCCATCTCGGGCGTGATGATGCCCTGTCGCGCATAGTGCAACTGTGTGACGTTGTGACCGGCCTTGGCGCGGCGCGGGACGCGCAAATGTTCAAAGCGCAGATGTTCAGTGCGCAGGTCGCTCTGACGCTGTCGGCCATAGGTGGAGGTGACACCAGGCAATACCTCGGTGTCGCCACGCTCTTCGATCCACGCAGCGCGTATCGGGGCGAGACCGGCGCGCAGATCGATCTTCGCGGCAGGATCGGAATAGACGCCGGAAGTGTCATAGACACGAATCGGCGCGTTGGGCTCCCGGCCCTTCTCGGTCAAGGTGTCAGACAACACAATTTCCCGCATCGGCACCAGCAGATCGGGGCGACTCCCTTGCACATACACTTTGCTTGAACTGCTGAAGCGATATGTGGTGGTGTCGTCCAGACGGGTGATCTTGTCGAGAAACTGCTCTGCATTGGCGCTCATGGTCTATCCTGTATTCGTGTGGCAAGTCGGGCTGCATTATGCCTCAATCCACCGAGAATTGTTACCGGACGGCTTGGCTCCTGCGCAAGGGAATTTCGCAAAAAAGGAACCGAATCAGGGTTGTGCTGCGTATAGGCAGGGCCTGTAAGGAATTAAAGCGACGAAGCCTCACGGAGGCCGGACGCCTTGAGGGTCACCCGGTTTGTCACCTATAGTAACCCTGTGTAGAATGCCGCCTAGCCGAAGAACCACAGATGACAGATCCACACGTCCTCACAAGCACCTAAATTACTGTTTTCTATCTTGGAAGGTTTCACACTATGGGACGATTTACTCAACGCCTCGGGCTTCTGCTTTGCTTGTCTGTCGGCTCCACGCCGGTATTCGCCGATGATCTGGTGGGCATCCTCGATCTGGCCATGCAAAACGACCCCACCCTGAATCAGGCAGAGGCTCAGTACCAGTCACGCCACACCTTGCTGGAGCAGGGCAGGGCACTGCTGATGCCAAGCGTGGCATTGCAGGGTACCACGACCCGACAGACCACCGGACTTGCCGGCAACATGAGCTTCCGGCCCGGCCAGAACTCGCACGGCTACCGTTTTAACCTGACTCAAGCCCTGTTCAACCTGTCCGCCTGGTACAGCTACCAGAGCGCCAGACAGTCGGATCAGGCCGGCGCAATCGCCTTTGCGGCGCAGGAACAGAACCTGATCATTCGCGTCGCTACCGCCTACTTCAACGTTCTGCGCGCCCTCGACGATCTGGACACCCGTCGTCAAGAGGAAGAGGCAGCGCAGCGCCAGTTCGAACAAACCCGTCAGCGCGAAGAAGTCGGCCTGATCGCCATCACCGAAGTCTACGAAAGCCAGGCCGCTTATGACCTGTCCCGCAACAACACCATCATCGCCGAGGACACCCTGTCCAGCCGTTACGAGGCTCTGGAAGCTATCACCGGGCAGCCACACCCGAATGTCGAGGTACTGCGCGAAGATTTCCCGATCGTGAATCCAGAAGGCACGATGGAGTCCTGGACCCAGCAGGCGATGGACAGCAACCTGGCGCTGACAGCGGCCCGCTACAATCTGGAAGCGCAGCGCATCAACCTCAAGGCACGCAAGGCGGATCACCTGCCAACGATTACGCTACAGGGCGGCTACAACCACAACGTGACTGCAGGCAGCCAGTCGGCCGACGGTACCTCACGCTTTGCGGGCGCCATCGACGGCACGACGCTGGCGGTGTCGATCAACATCCCTCTGTACAGTGGTGGCGGTGTGCAGGCTCGCCGCCGCGCAGCGGAGTACGACGTCGTGGAGCGACAGGAGGCACTGAATCTGACGCGTCGCCAGACGACTCAAGATGTGCGTAATATTTTCCGTCGCGTGAACACGGACGTGCTGGTGATTTCTCAGCGTCAGCAAGCGATTACGTCGGCGCAGAGTGCGCTGGAAGCTATCGAGGTGGGGTACGAGGTAGGGACGCGCAATATAGTGGATGTGTTGCAGGCAAGGCAGCAGTTGTTTGTGGCGTTGCGGAATTATTCTGATGCGAAGTACAACTATGTAATCGATACGTTGACGCTGAAGCAGCAAACTGGTCTTCTGACGCCGCAAGATATTCTGGATCTGAACCAGTGGCTTGAGACTGCGCCGGTGACAGCTCCTTAAGAACTCAGCTTGTGATTGTTGACCATTGCGGCCGGTGGGTGTGAATCCATCGGCCGCGATGGTTTGTACATCAGTGGTTAGAGCAGTGTGATGGTGCGAGCAGCGGTGACACGCCGTGAACCCATCCCTGGGGGCTCGCTTTCGCCATCCATGGCTCAAGACGGTCACCGCCGCTCGCACCACCACACTGCTTCTGAAACTCTGTGCCACGACCTGGGTTGCCGAAGTTTTTACCCATCGTCCTCGCTGATCAATAACCCCCGATTAACTCAAACCTGTTGTCTCAATCCCGAACAGATCGCTGTGCCTGAATTTCTGCGGAGTGCCAGTCTGCCGACAACCCATATGCTTGAACTGGCATAACGTTGCCGGACAGGGTTAGTGTGCACAAGCAACCGTCTTGAGTTGGCACAGGGCTGCGGAAGCAGTGTGGTGGTGCGAGTGGCGGTGACCGTCTTGAGTTGGCACAGGGCTGCGGGAGTGGGGTGCCGGGGCGGGCAGTGGTGACCGTTGAGCTGGCACCGCGCTTCGGAAGCAGTGTGGTGGTGCGAGTGGCGGTGACCGTCTTGAGCCATGGATGGCGAAAGCGAGCCCCCAGGGATGGGTTCACGGCGTGTCACCGCCGCTCGCACCATCACGCTGCTCTAACCACTGACACACCAAACTCCGAGCATGATTGCGCACATCAACAGGCCACTTCTCAGTCTCGCGCTGAAATCCAGCTGCATCGGCCGCGAATAGAGCTCGGGATGCCTCTTCGAACCCCGGCAGTGAACTCGCCACTATCGAGATGAATCGATAGGCGGAATTCTGCGCAGCGCGCTGCTGGTCCTTGTCCGCGCTCTCCCTGCGGGCATTCTCCACCAACTTGCGCAGCGCCACCGAGGCTCCGCCCGGCTGAGTCTTCAGCCACTCCCAGTGCCGGGGTAACAGTGTGACCTCGCGGGCCACCACGCCCAGGCGGGGGCGGCCGGGTCCACTCGGCGCGGACTGTTCGTCCTCTATGACTTCTTCGGGCGCAACGGACGCCTCCTGCAGACGGCCCGCAACCTCGGCGGGCGAACCACGAAAGTCCACCTCGATCTGTTCGCTGCTCACCGCGTTCAACAGCAGCAACGTGGCGTCTGCCGTCGTGTTCAGATAGAGCCTGCAGGCCGACGCCACCTCACGCAGATTACCTGCGGCGATTCGGGTATAGCCATGGAAGGCGATGGTAGGAGTTCTAGTGTGCCAGTTCATGATTCTCAATCCTTGCTTTAATTTGCAATTGTAGAATCACCTAATTTACCCGGATAATATTCGCTTGTCAATATTACCCGGGTATTATTAATGGCTGCTACTGTGCGCGTTGGCCCCACGCGCGTCTGCGCGGGTCTGGCGGCCAGCACCCTCGGCTACCGTCCAGCCCTGCAGGTTTTCCCGCACCAGCGCGGCCAGCGCCTCGATGTGTTGCGGCCGGTCATTGAGCGCCGTGATGTACTCGTAGCGCTCACCCCCGGCGTGCAGGAAATACTCTCTGTTCTCCTCGCCGATCTCCTCGATGGTCTCAAGACAATCGGCCGCGAAACCCGGGCAGAATACCTGCACCGACTTCACTCCCTGCGCAGGGAAACCCTTGAGCGTGGCATCGGTGTAGGGCTGTATCCACTCCTCACGCCCGAAGCGGGATTGAAAGGAAGTCATGTACTCCCCTTCGGCGAGCCCGAGCCGTTCGGCAATCAGGCGCGAGGTCTTGTAGCACTCGCAGTGATAGGGATCGCCATTGAGCAGATAACTCAGCGGCACACCGTGATAGGAGAACAGCAATTTATCGGCACGGCCATGCTGCGCCCAGTGCTCCTCGATGCGCTGCACCGCCGCAGTAATGTAAGGCGCGAAGTCGTGATAATGTGAGATGAAGCGCAGGTCGGGTGTCCAGCGCCGCTGCACAAAGTCCGCACTCAGGGCGTCGAAGGTAGACGCTACGGTGGCGCCGGAATATTGCGGGTACAACGGCAGCACCAGCAGCTTGCGCACGCCACGCTGGAACATCGATTCCAGCACAGAATCCAGAGAAGGATTGCCATAGCGCATGGCGAAGTCCACGATCACATCGCTACGTTCTGTATTGGCGTCCAGCGCCTTCTGCAGAGCCTGCGCCTGATTGCGGGTGTGATAGAGCAGTGGCGAACCCGCCGGGGTAAACACGCTCGCATAGGCCTTCGCCGAACGCTGCGGCCGCGTGCGCAGAATGATGCCATTGAGTATCAGCCACCACAGCGGCCGCGGGACTTCGACGACGCGCGGGTCCCACAAGAACTGCTTCAGATACTTGCGCAGTGCCGGAGTGGTCGGTGCATCCGGCGTTCCCAGATTACTGATCAATACGCCAATCTTGTCCGCCTGCTGATGAGAGAACTTGGGGCTGCCTTTGAATTTCATGCGCTTCCTTCTACGGTGATTCTGATGACTCTGCTACCAGGTTTGATAGCGGTGAGCCGGTATACGTCAATCGAACAGAGTGAGATCAATTGCATCCGCCATCGCCTTGTAACCTTCATCGTTCGGATGCAGCTTGTCGGCGGTGTAGGATGGTACCAGCTGCGAAATGTGCGAGGGATCGCGGGCCGGAATCTCGAAATCGATCACGCCATCGAACTCGCCGCTGCCGCGAATCCACGCATTGACTGCCTGGCGCTTCTGCTCACCTTCTTCGGTGTAATAAGCGGCACCTTCATAAGGCGTCAACGTGGCACCTATGATCTTGATGCCGCGCGCGTGGGCGCGAGTAATGATCTGCCGGTAGCCGGCGATGATTTCGTCGGGCGTTACTTCTTCGCCCGGAAACATGCTCACCATGCCGATGTCATTGATGCCTTCCAGCAACACGATGTGGCTGACACCGCTGAGTGCGAGCACGTCACGCTCGAAGCGCACCTGCAGATTTTCACCGAAGCGCGGCGAGTTTTCCTGCAGCACGCGATTGCCGCTGATGCCGGCATTGACCACGGCAAAGTCTGGCTCAGCGTCTGTGCCGAGCAGACGGCGGGCGAGATAATTGGGCCAGCGATTATTCAGATTGGCGTTGGAGCCGACGCCGTCGGTGATGGAATCGCCAAGCGTGACGATGGCGGTAATATCATCCTGCCTGCCGACGTCGACAGCAGTCAGATAATTCCAGACCGGAATTTCGGTGGGCGCGGCCAGCTGCGGACTCATGCTGGCATTGCCGGCAGTCACATAGCTGGTCTGCGCCGCCGCGAGATGCGTGGTGACCGTGCCACTGGGCTGGGGGAGATACAGACTCACGCTCAGGTTGCTCAACGGTGGCACGGTGAAGGCGACCGGATCGCTGAAGACCACACCGCCGCGTGCAATGGTCACGCCTTCTTCGCCGCCGAAGGTCAGCGTGGTCAGCGACTCGGGCACGACGCCACTGCCCTGCGCCTGCAGCGCTATCGTCGCCGAACCAATCTGCAGGCGTTTGTTGCCGTGGGTGTTGGAAAGACGCACGCGCACCGTATTGCCGCCAATGCTGGTGTGCAGAACCAGACGCAAAGTCTGATCAGTGAAGGCATCGGTCACCGCCTCGGGTGGCAGCAACCCCGGCGGCAACGAGCTCGGGCTGGCGGACCAGGTCGTCACCCAGCTCAGATTCTGCGAGGCCAGAGGCGCGGAGCCCTGGGCAAACAGCTCTGCCGTCGGCGTGCCCAGGAGCAGCGCGCCAGCCGTGATGCTCAGCAGCAATGTCAGCGCCAGTGCGCCTATCCGGCGCCGCAGCGGCTTGATGAATGCGTTGTTGTCCTTGTTGCTGCACTTGTTATTGTTGTTATGGCGTAGCGAGAACATAGGGTAGCCCCGGGAGTCTTGAGGAATGTGACTGGATGGCGTTGTTACCGGCCGGGTAGCCGACAATGAAGGCCCCGGCAAGCGTGTGAGGCGAAAGTAAACCACATCCCGACAAGAAGCAATCTTGCTCAGGTCCGGCGGCCGCCGCTGGTCCGCGCTTTCCTAAGCCCCGCCAAACAGCTTGCTGCGAAAGGCGAAGAACACCGCGCCCAGCAGGCACAGCGCACTCCACAGATAATCCAGCTTCAGTGGCTCGCGCAGATAGAAAAGCGCGAAGGGAACGAAGACGGTCAGGGTGATCGCCTCCTGCATGATCTTGAGCTGACCGACTGAGAGCACCGTGTAGCCAATCCGATTGGCCGGCACCTGCAACAGGTATTCGAACAACGCGATGCCCCAGCTGATCAATGCCGCGATGATCCACGGCTTCTGACTCAAATCCTTGAGGTGGGCATACCAGGCAAACGTCATGAAGACATTGCTGAGGGTGAGCAGCGAGATGCTGAAGAGAATCGGATGAGTCATGACTTCGATACCTTGCCTCGCCCGCTCGGCAGCGGCGGCAACAAGCCCTGCAGGACCTGCGCCAGGGCCTCGACCGTGCGCTGGCGTTCGGCATCCCAGCTCAAGGCATCATAGGGCCTGGATGATTCATAGAGTGCCGACCACGCCGGATATTCCCGCGCCCGTCGCAGGATGGCGGGGACGTCGCCCTTCCAGCTCACGGGTACACTCACAGGCGCGGGCTCCGGCGCGACCTCGATCTGCTCAACTGCCGCGTGGCCGCGTGCTTCCACCGCCTGCAGCAGGAAGAGCTGACGGGTGACCAGCACCTGCAAGATGCTGTCATCGACGCGCAGGAAGCGGCTACCAGTCACGCTGCCAAGAATCTTCTGGCGCAATGCGCCTCCAAGACGACGGCCGAAACGCCGTGCAGTCTGCAACCCGCCGCCCAGCAAGGCGCCAATCGCCGCCGCCGCGCCCAGCGTCGCACCACCCAGCATCAGATCGACGCCAAACCCGGCCGCTGCGCCCGCCGCCGCTCCACCGCTCAGCGATATGCCCAGTGCGGTCAAGGTCGCCGGTGCGAAGAGGTCATCGCGCCAGCGCCCCTCGATCAGCGGCAGACTGCCCGCCTCGACGTCGTGGCGA
>JAUSMU010000093.1 GCA_030645995.1 Gammaproteobacteria bacterium
GACATCATCGGCTCCCTCAATTCGCTTTCTTGATTTCGATGACGATTGCGGACGCAAACAGCCACGAACCAATGAATATTACAAAGAACAGAATGTCACGCAGGTCGAGCACGCCCTTGCTGATGGAGTCGAAGTGCGTGAGGAAACTCAGTGCCGCCACCGCATCGACCAGCGTCTGCGGCGCCCAGCGCAGGGCGTTCAGGATGATCTCGGAACCGGAGGCCACGAACACGAAGCAGATCGCCACGGTGAGGATGAACGCGATCACCGAGTTGCGGGTCATCGCCGACATGCACGACCCGATGGCGAGGAAACCACCGGCCATCAGCCAGCTGCCCAGATAAGCGGCGACGATGACGCCGTTGTCGGGGTCACCGAGGTAATTGACCGTGATCCAGATCGGGAAGGTCAGCAGCAGTGCAACACCGCTGAGCACCCACGCCGCCAGGAACTTGCCCAGCACCGCGTCGGAGAGCGTCACCGGCAAGGTCATCAGCAGTTCGATGGTGCCGGACTTGCGCTCATCGGCCCACAGGCCCATGGCGATG
The DNA here is from genome assembly GCA_030645995.1 of Gammaproteobacteria bacterium. GTDB lineage: Bacteria > Pseudomonadota > Gammaproteobacteria > Pseudomonadales > Pseudohongiellaceae > UBA5078. The sequence goes on from JAUSMU010000093.1 coordinate 549, forward strand.
GCCGGAATCATGAACAGATACAGCCAGGGGTGGAAGCTGAAGAAGGGCATCAGGTCGGCCTGGCCACGGACGTAGAAACCGCCCATGTCGAAGGTGAAGATGCCACTCATGACCAGGAAGATCACGATGAACACATAGGCGAGCGGCGTGGCGAAATAGCCAGCCAGCTCCCGCTTGAAGATGATTCCCATATTTCTCATGTCGTTAACCCTGCTGCTCGTTGGCTGATTGGTGGGGGGCGCGGGCGCCGCGTGACGTTCTGGGCTGTGACGCAACCGTCTGCGATGTCACGCTGCGGAAGAAGTGTTCCAGCAGCCCTTCCACCAAATGAAATTCGGCCACTGGCCAGTGTTCGCTCTGCACGCGATCCAGCACCTTGCCGAAGATCTGCTTGCCCGGCGCGGGAATGATGATGAAGCGGCGGCGCTCTTCGTCGCTCGGCTCGATGTCGGCCACCTCCTCTACTCCCTCCAGCGCAGTGGCGAGATCGAAGTCCTGCGTCAGCTGGATGCTGACCGCGCCGAACAAATGCGAACGTGCCTCCAGCTCCTTCGGAGTGCCATCGGCCACGATTCGCCCGGCCGCGATGATGATGGCGCGGGTACACACGGCACTGACTTCTTCGAGGATGTGGGTGGAGATGATGACGATGCGGTCACGGGCGAGGTTGCGGATGAGCTGACGAACCTGGTGCTTCTGGTTGGGGTCGAGGCCGTCGGTGGGTTCGTCGAGGATCAGCACCTTGGGGTCATGAATGATCGCCTGGGCCAAACCGACGCGGCGCTTGAAACCCTTGGAGAGCGTCTCGATGGTCTTGTGACAGACCTCCGCCAGCTCCACTTCGCGGATCACCTTGGCGATACGCTGCTTCTTCTGCTCGCCGGTGAAGCCACGCACCTCGGCAATGAAGTCGAGAAACTCCAGCACCGTCATGTCCGGGTAGCTGGGCGCGCCTTCCGGCAGGTAGCCGATGAGGGATTTCACTGCCAGGGGATCGCGGCTGATGTCGTGTCCGTGGACGGTGACGAAGCCTGAGGTAGCGCCGAGGAAGCCGGTGATGATCTTCATGGTGGTGGATTTGCCCGCGCCGTTGGGGCCGAGAAAGCCGAGGACTTCGCCCTCTTCCACCGTGAAACTGAGATCATCGACGGCGGTAAAACTATCGAACTTCTTGGTTAAGTGACTAATTTCAATCATATTTTATTATTCCGTAAACGTTGCTGCGAAATACTGCCTGTCACTGAAAAAGTTGAGGCGCAAATATAGGCTCCTGATTCTCGCTTTTCAAGAACCGTCACTCTTCGTTGCAGTTCGTAAAAATCCTGTGCTTTTCCGGGAGTTGCGTGCGTTATCCCACGCCTCCCGGCATGGCTTTTGCGGATGGGCTGCGGGTATAATCGCTCGCCTTCAATTACCAGAAAGTGAGCCCTCCATGCGCCTGTTCCTGATCGTTCTCCTGGCCGTTGGCCTGTGCAGTTGTGGCCAGAAAGGGCCTCTGCAGCGGCCGAACCAGACTGCACTGCAGTCCGGCGCCGCAGTTGCTGAGACCCTTAGCATCGGCTGACACGCACTCCACCATTCCCAGATCATCAGGTAGCTTTTTTCATGGACGCTTTTCAATACCGAGACAATCACCTGTTTGCCGAAGACATCGCCGTGGCCGAGATCGCCCGCCGTCACGGCACGCCCTGCTATGTCTATTCGCGCGCCGCGCTCGAACACAACCTGCTGGCCTATGAAAAAGCGCTGACCGGCAGCAAGCACCTGACCTGTTTCGCGGTGAAGGCCAACTCCAACCTCGCGGTGCTCAATGTGCTGGCCCGGCTGGGCGCCGGTTTCGACATCGTCTCCGGCGGCGAACTGGAGCGCGTCCTGCGCGCTGGCGGCGACCCGACCAAGGTGATCTTCTCGGGACTCGGCAAGACCGAGGACGAGATCGCCCGCGCGCTGGAGCTGGGCATCCTCTGCTTCAACATCGAATCCGAGCCGGAGCTGGACCGCATCAACGCCGTGGCTGCCCGCGTCGGCCGCCGCGCGCCGATTTCATTGCGCGTGAACCCGGACGTGGACGCGGGAACCCACCCCTACATCTCCACCGGCATGAAAGAGAACAAGTTCGGCATCGCCATCGACAGCGCCGTGGCCGTCTATCAGCGCGCCGCGCAGATGAGCCACATCGAAGTGGTGGGCGTGGACTGCCACATCGGCTCCCAGCTCACCACCATCGCGCCCTACCTCGACGCGATCGACCGCGTGCTGCTGCTGGTGGACCGCCTCGCCGCACTGGGCATCTCCCTTCGCCACTTCGACATGGGCGGCGGACTGGGCGTGTGCTATCGCGATGAGCAGCCACCGGCGCCTTCCGAACTGATCCAGGCCGTGCTCGGCAAACTGGCAGGCCGCAACCTGACGCTGTGCCTGGAACCGGGCCGCTCGATCTGCGCCAATGCCGGGCTGTTCGTGACCAAGGTGGAGTATTTAAAGCTTACCCCGCACAAGAATTTTGCTATTGTTGACGGCGCCATGAACGACCTGCTGAGGCCCGCGCTGTATGGTGCCTGGCAGAATATCGTGCCCGTGCACCGAGGCCCGGAAGGCACGCTGACCAGCCGCAGCTACGACGTGGTTGGCCCCGTGTGCGAGTCCGCCGATTTCCTCGGCAAGGACCGCGCTCTGGCGATTGCGCAGGGCGACTTGCTGGCAGTGCGCAGTGCGGGCGCTTATGGCTTCGTGATGAGTTCGAATTACAACACCCGCAACCGCGCGGCGGAGATCATGGTGGACGGCAACACCGCCACCGTGGTGAGAAAACGCGAGACACTGGAATATCAGCTTTCACTGGAGTCGGTGCTGGCCTGACCACGAACCTTATGCAACTACCTTTCACTAAAATGCACGGCCTCGGCAACGACTTCGTGGTGCTCGATCTGATATCGCACCCGGTCAAGCTGACCGCGCAGCAGATCCGCAAGATGGCCGACCGCCACTTCGGCATCGGCTTCGACCAGATGCTGCTCATCGAGCCGCCCAGCCGCCCGGACGTGGACTTCAACTATCGCATCTACAACAACGACGGCAGCGAAGTGGAACACTGTGGCAACGGCGCCCGCTGCTTCGCCCGCTTCGTGCTCGACAAAGGCCTGACCGCCCGCAACCCCATCCGCGTGAAGACGGTGAACCGCATTCTCACGCTGAAAGTCGAGAGCGACGGGCTGGTCACCGTGGATATGGGCACGCCAGATTTCAGCCCGGCCTCGTTGCCCTTCCTATCTACACAGGCAGACACCCAGGCGCCGCTGTATGAGCGCACTGTTTTTGTGGGTGACACGGCGAATGGTGCCCCACAGACCGTGCGCTTCCGCGTCGTCTCCGTGGGCAATCCGCACGCGGTGATCGTCGTCGATGACCTCGACTCAACGCCAGTGCAGGCCATCGGCACGGCGCTCGGCAGCCACCCGGATTTCCCGAAAGGCGTGAACGTCGGCTTCATGCAGATTCTCGACAAAGACACCTTCAAGCTGCGCGTCTACGAACGTGGCGCTGGCGAGACGATCGCCTGTGGCACCGGCGCCTGTGCGGCGATGGTGACGGCGCGCGCGGCAGGACTGCTCAACGCGGAGGCGCTCGGCCACCTGACTGGCGGCGATCTGCGCCTGAGCTGGGCGGGGGGCGACAGCCCCATCATCATGCGCGGCCCGGCAACGACAGTATTCGAGGGCAGCGTGGATACCCGTGAGCTTTGACACGGGCACCTGACAACAAGCCAATAAAAACACATCAACAACACCTGAGAGCATCGACCCAGCATGACCAGCGAGACTTTTCCCCAGCAAAACACAGGCCGCGGTTCCGATCATCCTGACAAGAAGCCGCTGACGGCCGACCAGGTGGCCGCCTACCTGAAGGAAAACCCCGACTTCTTCATCAACAGAGACAGCCTGCTCGCGGAGATCACGTTGCCTCATGAAAGCGGCAAGGCCATCTCGTTGCTGGAACGACAGGTTCGTGTGCTGCGCGAACGCAGCATCGAATCACGCCTCACACTTAACACCCTGCTGGAAAATGCCCGTTACAACGATCAGCTCTTCAATGTCACGCGCGCACTGATCATTGCGCTGTTGATGGAAGACGAAGTCGCCCAGATCGCCAGCGCCACCGAGGCGAACTTGTGCACCCAGCCCGGCATCGATGCCTGCAGCGTCATCCTCTTCCAGGGGGACCACCTGCGCAATGTCGATCACATGCGCCTGGAGTCCGCCGAGTTCCTGCAACAGAATTTCCCCACACTGCTGCGCGACCGCCGCACCCTGTGCCGTGCCGTCGACAAAGAGACCGCCGCCTTCCTGTTCCCGCATCACGGCGGCAGCAGCATCCGCTCGGTAGCCCTGTGCCCGATCGGGCGTGAGCGAATGCTGGGCGTACTCGCCATCGGCAACAAGGCGAAGGACTACTTCAACGCGGACCTCGACACCATGTTCCTCGACTTCATCGGCGAAGTGCTCGAATCGATCATCATCCGCAAGATCAGCTGAGTGCGCCCATGGAATCACGACTGACCCCCTACCAGGCCGTACCGCTGATCGAATGCACGGCAGCGCTGGTCTTCGCGCCGCATCCAGACGATGAGACGCTCGGCTGCGGAGGGCTGCTCGCTGCCTGCCACGCCGCAGGGATTCCCACTCACGCAGTCATCGTCACCTCCGGCGACTTCGGCGAACACGGCAAAGCAGGCAGCGCTGCGCGCGAGGCAGAGACCCGTGCCGCCGCCGAAGTGCTCGGCATCGGCACCGTACAGTTCTGGCGCGAACCCGACCGGGGCGTGGCCTGCAACGAGCGCACCATTGCCGCCGCGCGCCAGGCGATTCTCGACACCAATGCCGACCTGATTCTCACACCGTCGTTCCACGAGATTCACCCCGACCACCGCGCCACCGCCTGGATCGTGATCGAGGCCACCCGGCGCCTTGCTGAAGAAGGCCGCAACCTGCGCGTGGCGATGTACGAAGTCGGCGCCCCGCTGCACCGCGTCGACGTGCTGGTGGACATCACCGCACACGAAGCCGCCAAGCGCGCCGCCATCGCCAAGTACGTTTCGCAACTGAGCATCCAGCCCTACGACGCGGTGATCTTTTCACTCAACCATTTCCGCACCTACACCCTGCCCGCCAGCGTCAAATACGCCGAGGCTTTTTGCATTCTCGATGCCGACACGCTCAAAGACCCTGCACGGATTATCGAGGCGGAGTTGCTGCGGCAGGAGCGCCTGGGGCTGACGACGGTGGGGGTGCCGGAGGGGTTGAGAAGAGAGGCGCTGCCGGGAAGCAAGCCACGCTCATTCATGGACCGATTAATGGGGCGTCATCAATGACCCAACGCACGACAGAAACATCGCACTCGAACACTTTGCCGCTGGTATCCATCCTCTGCCGCAGCATGAATCGGCCCGAGCTTGTGCAGGCGCTCGAATCCGTCGACCGACAGACCTATCCTGCCATCGAGATTGTGCTGGTGGACGCCACCGGCACAGGAACGCTCGACCAGTACGCAGGGCTGACGCTGCGCGTGCCCGTGCGGCTCATCAGCACGGGCGAGCAATTGATCCGCCCACGCGCCGCCAATGTCGCGCTCGAGAATGCCAAGGGGGCCTATTGTCTGTTTCTGGACGAAGACGATTGGATCGAGCCCGACCACATCGCGACGCTTGTTCAAACCATGGCAGACAACCCCGGTGCACAGGTCGCCTACAGCGGCGTGCAGAACGCCAGTAGCGATGGCCAGCCTCTCAGCACAGTCGTCTCCGTCCCCTTCAACGCGGATCGCCTGAAGCGCGACAACTACATTCCGATTCACGCTGCACTATTCAGCACTTCCTTGATCGCCGCAGGCTGCCGTTTCGATGATGCCCTCGACATCTATGAAGACTGGGACTTCTGGCTCCAATGTGCGCAGCACTCGGAATTTATTCATGTCGACAAAGTCAGCGCCTGGTATCGACTAGGAGGCAGCTCGGACACCCTCGTCACCGACGAGAAGGTGCGCTACCAGAAAGATCACCCCATTGCGCTGGCACGCGAAAAAGTGCTGGAGAAGTGGCGCACCCGCTGGACGGGTGCCGATCTGAACCAGCTGATCGGCGCGATGGATCAGTCGGCGTTGATCCGCACGCTCAATGAAGAGCTGGCGGCAACTCACCAGACGGTGAATGCCAGAGACCAGGCGCTGGAAACCGCGCGAGGAGTACTCGCCGAACAGAAGTCTCGCTATCAGGAATTGCAGCAGGTACTCGAACAACTGCGCGCCGCACATCAACATTTGCAGGAAGTACACGAACAACTGCACATGGAACTTCGACATCTGCAACAGAACCATCAGATCCTGAATCAGGCGCATCGTGAGTTGGATCAGGATCTGCGTGCCTTGCTGAACTCTTTCTCATGGCGTGCCATGGGCCCTTATCGCAAGGTCAAGCGCAGTCTGGATGCCCGCGTACTCATTCCCGTGCGGCGCTGGCTTGAATCACGAAAGCAGGCCTCTGTCTCTAAAACCATTCATAGAGCTGACGACCAGAGTTCGCTGGCTCCAGTCAACGTGGTTCAGTGCGCGATTGTGTCGCCCGCTACGGATCACTGGGCGTGCAACGAGAACTTCACTTTGCAGGCATGGGCTTGGTCTGCAGCGACGCTCAAGGAAATCGAACTGTTGGTAGATGGCGCCCACTACACCACAATCCCTGGCGACTACGTGCAACTGCGCACCGGTCTGCAGAACCCAACTCTCGATGACGCCCGACAGATCGGCTTTGCGGTGCTGATCGACTCGGCACGCGTAGGACACGGCGCTCATACGCTGACGCTACGGGTGCTGGATAACGACGGCCACGAGCGCTCCGAACAGCGCGCCATCACGCTCAATGATTCCACCAGCCAGTATCTGCTCTGGAGGCGCCGCCATATCGTTCAACGCGCCGCCATGTGGGAGCGAGCCCCGCTCGCGATAGCTTTACCCGAGCCAACCACCCTCCCCGCCATCGGTGTCCGCATCGCCTATCGCAACAACCTCTCCGCTCTGCGTCACACACTGCAGAGCCTGGCCGCGCAGACCAGCACACATTGGCGATGCGAGGTATTCTGCGCCGCTGACGACGCACAGAACACAGCTACGATCACCGGGGTGATAGCAGAAACCAGCGTCCCGCGCACGACCATTCTCGACAAAGCACACAGCGTGACCGCGCCGCTGTTCGATTCGGTAGAACTGGATTACCTGACTTTCCTGGAAGCTGGCGAAACGCTGGCGCCGGACTATATCGCCCGCATATGCCAGGCTCTGACGCCGGATACGGATCTCGTCTACACCGACCACGACGCCGTGGACGAACAAGGCATCTATCGGGACCCGTGGTTCACTTTCGAGTGGGCGCCAGAGCTGTTGCTCAACCAGAATTATGTGGGCGGCGTGTATGTGCTGCGTGCGACACCTCTTGCTCTGCAAGCGATGCAACTCGTCGACGTGACAACTCCCGCTTGGCGCTATGACCTGCTGCTGCGCGCCCAGTGTTCCGCAGGGCGTGTCACGCGCGTCGCCGAAATGCTGTGGTCGGCCCCGGCACTGGATGCTCAGGCACAGGCGTTGCTGGGTGCTGCCGAAGCGGAAGTCGTTCGAGGCTTTCTGAGCGGCGGGAATGCGGAAGTGCTGCCGCTGAAGAATCCATTGTTGCGGCACATTCGCTGGCCGTTGGCAGCAGCGCCGAAGGTGCTGATCATTATTCCAACCACTGGCAATCCGCGCTACCTCAAGCCTTGCCTCGACACCCTGTTGCAGATCACCGACTACCCCAGTTTTGAGATCATCATTCTCGACAACAGCCGTGGCAGGTTTGCGGACGGTATCGAGTATGCCCGGCAGTCCGGTGCGACAGTGCTCGACTGTGACGAAGACTTCAACTGGTCACGCCTGAACAACAAGGGTGCAGCGCACAGCGATGGCGAGATGCTGTTGTTCCTCAACGATGACATCGAAGTGTGCGACCCGCACTGGCTGGACGAAATGGTCCGGCTCGCACTGCTCGACGATGTTGGCACCGTGGGCTGCCGACTGCTCTATCCCAACGGCGCTCTGCAACATGGCGGCGTGTTCCTTGTTGACCACGGCGGCGGCGCTCGCCACCTGTTCCACCGCCAGTTACCCGGCAAGGGCATCTACCAACACCTGGACGCCTGCGCAAGAGAAACCTCGGCCAACACCGGCGCCGCACTGATGATCACGCGCGCCAAATTCGACAAGTTAGGCCGCTTCGACGAGAGGCTCGCGCTGGTCGGCAACGACATCGATCTGTGCCTGCGCTGCCGCGAGGCAGATCTGCGCAACATCTGGACTCCGCGAAGCACGCTGGTGCATCACGAGAGCGTGAGCCGCAAGGACAAGCCCATTGGCAAGGACGAGAAGTCCATGTGGCAGCGCTGGGAATCGTATTTCATTGCCGGAGATCCCTTCTACAACCCACAGCTGTCGCTGGAACGGGAGGACTGCTCGCTCAAAGCCAGCACGCCCGGCCAGTTGCTCGGCTTCGACACCAATCCAGAGCAGATTTCTGCCTCGCCATTCGGCGTCAACCTGATCGCCTACATTCGCGCCGAGATGGGCGTGGGCGAGGCGTCACGCGGCAACGCGGCGGCATTGGAAGCGTCAGGTGTGCCCTTTGGCATCATCAACTACGAGAAGGCCAATCCCGCGCGCATGTCCAATCTGGCGTGGAAACATCGGGAAATCAAAAGTCCACTTTTCGACATCAACATCCTGCACATCAATGCCGATCACACTCCTGCCGTGATCGCCGATCTGGGGCCGGAGTTCTTCATGGACCGCTACAACATCGGTTTCTGGGCCTGGGAGCTGCCGGAGTTTCCCGACCGCTGGATGGAGTCATTTAAGCATCTGGACGAGATCTGGGTGCCCTCCACCTTCGTCAATAATGCCGTAGCCGCCAAATCGCCAATCCCCGTGCTCACCATTCCTCATGCCGTCAGCATGGACGGCTCAATGGTTGCGACACTGAGCAGGCAGGAATTTGGAATTCCCGGGCAGTGCTTCGTCTTCCTCAGCATGTTCGATATTCACAGCATTGCTCAACGCAAGAATCCTTACGGTTCGATCAGCGCTTTTCAGAAGGCATTCGCGGCGGACGATGCCAGTGCAGTGCTGGTTATCAAGATCAACAACGCGAACGAAGCCAGCGTGAAAGAGCTGCAAGAGTTTATTGGCGAGCACCACAATATTCTGATCGTGCAACGTCACCTCAACCGGCAGGAGATCAACGCCCTGATCGCCCTGTGCGACTGCTTTGTGTCGCTGCACCACTCAGAGGGATTCGGTCTCGGCCCCGCAGAAGCTATGGCACTGGGGAAAGTCGCGCTGCTGACCAATTGGTCCGGCAACACCGAGTACATGACCGCGAAGAACTGCATTGGCATCGACTACACACTCACCGCGCTGGACCGTGACTATGGCCCTTATGAAAGAGGCCAAGTGTGGGCGTCTCCGAATATCGACGATGCGGCCCAGTCCATGCGGAAAATCGCCCACAATACTGCGCTTGCCGACGAGATCGGCAGGAATGCCCGGAGGACGATTGAAGAAGATTTCTCACCGGCCCGCATCGGTACATTGATGCGCAAGCGACTTGAGGTGATACGCGACATGCGGAAGAACGGGCGCTGATTCGCAGCGCCTGATCGCTTGACATGATCGATTCACATGACCGCTGTAAATAGTCACTTCACGTTGCGAACGATGAGCAGCGTGAAGTCGCTGGACAGCTCTCCAGTGGCGAACAAACGCTGCTCCTCATCGCACATCCGCTTGAGCAACGCCCGATCCTGCGGCGTGTCATAGAAATTTCCCGCGATATCGTCCAGCACCAGCATCAATAACGTGCCACCAAAGTCCCGCCGCTCGACAATCTCGAAACGTTTCTCCAGTTCGGGAAGAATGTCCCGCGAGCGGATCGCTTCCGTGTGGTCGACGCGATTCATTTCTTCGATGCTCGGCCGATGGATCACTGTCTTGAGTCCATTGCCACGCAAACTCTGCCGATATTTTCCCGGCAGCTCATCAAGCAGACGCTGCGCATGACTGACCTGCACATCCGTCCATTGAAATTGATTGGGGCCTACAAACTCATTGAGGACAAACAAACCACCCGGTTTCAAAGTTCTGCGGACTTGATCGAAATAGTGTTCCAGAGCTTCGATGTGATGAACGGACTGCGACGCGAAGACCGTGTCGTATTCGTTCTCTGGCAATACCAGGGCATTGAGATCGGCAGCCTCGTAATCGATCGATCTATTGCAGCGTTTTTCCAACGCCGTTTTTCGCGCCAGCTCCAAAGCGCCTTCCGACACATCAATGCCTTTGAAGTGGCGTGCGATATTGAGCAGAAGACCATGCCGCTCCAGCGCGCCACCGCCGCAACCAAGACTAAGTGCACGGGGAAGCGGTTTTGGAAAATAAACCCGAGAGACGTACTCCATCCATCCGAGCTTCAAATCACCCGAGAGAAGTGGCTGGATATACATTTCATGAATGAGAGGCGAGTCGCTCCATGCGGTCGGACGCGCTGCACTGGCGAGATCTTCTGCGCGTTTCTTCCAAAGACTGCTGACTACGTCGAAGCGCGAATCGATGACAGCGGAGGCGCCACTGCTGCGCGATAGATTTCCTGCAAGAAATCTGCGAATTTTTCCCAACAATTTGCGTCCCCTCAATATATCTACTCAATGCACATCCGGCTTCGACAAAACGCAGACCGATTGGCCAAGATTGCCTTGCTTATCGAAGACCTGGCCATCGTCCATGTGAATCGCCTCCCTGAGGGCGAAATGTGGAACCTCGCCGTCATTGATCGATTCTACCACCAGATCCAGATGTTTAGCCCATGAGTGGATGCCGTCCCTGCAGATGAATTGATTCATCACACTGGAATTCAGAGTTCGCACAGTTTCTTCAAACACTCGCCAGTGCGAAGGCATTTTGAATTCAAGAAATGAGAACACTATTTTGCCACCCGGCTTCAAGACGCGACGAGCCTCCTGTAAATACAGGTAAGTTTGCTCATGCAGCAGATGTGTCATCACCGAAAAGAAGCACACCATATCGGCGACATCATCCTCCTCAGGGATAACCAAATCTCCCTCTGGCACCTCGAAACGCCAATCGGACCTGTTGACTGCCGCGCTTGCATAATCCACGAGGTCCTGCACGATATCGATACCGAGATAGCGCCCCTGCAAGTATTGTGACAAAGGTTTTGCCAACCGGCCCGACCCGCAACCAACATCAATCAGGTAACCATCTGGAGGCAGACCGCTGTCGATCAGCAACTCTCTTTCCAGAATTCCAAACGCATCAAAATCACCATCGCCTATCGCCAGCTTCATGGCCTCGTCGTTATTCAACGACGCCTTGAGTGACTCGACATAATGGTGATAACTCATTCGGTTATGCTTGCTCATGGAAATTCCTCCCTGAAGTGTTATGGATATTTAAACCGACATAGATGAGATCGCTAATGCGCTCAGCGACGATGCGCGAGTGAAGAGTGAAGAGTGAAGAGTGAAGAGTGAAGAGTGAAGAGTGTGATAATTTTTGCGAGGAAAATTGAGAAATTTTCTCAACTGCTTTCTCAACTGAAGGGAACGTTCCATATACTGCTCTCCGTGTCCATGAGGGCCAACCGTGGCGAATTTGCCAAAGCACCTTCCCCGGGATTCTCGTTGGTTTTTCTTTGCGGTGTCAAGCTTGGTGTTACTGACTGACGTGCAGATACTTCAGAGCCAGCTTCTGCACAAAATTGCTGCGGCTGGCGAGGCGTCCGGAAACTTTCAGCAACCACTTTTGCTCGCTCGTCAGCTTCGGCCTGTAAAGTGCCAGAAACGCCTGCGCCTGAATTCCAAGCCCGGTCAGAAGACTCTTGTGACGAACTTCGAGTAGTCTGCGAAAGAAGCTGCCACGCTCCTCCTTCTGGTACTCCCTCGCCCCAATCGTATTGCGTCCATGCTGCCGATACTCCACCAACGCCTCGTCGATGTAGTCGATGTGCCCGAACGCACTCGCCACCAGCGCCAGCCACCAGTCGTGCATCACGGCACCCGCTGGGACGGGGCTGGCCAGCGTGACCAGTTCTTCGTTCATGAGCGCCGTGCAGCCGGTGACGGTGTTGCTCACAATCATCCTACCGAAGGTGTTGCGGAGAGGTTCGAGACCTTGATAGGAAACGAATGACGGCGCGATCAGGTGCCGCTGCTCATCCACCACACGCAGATCGCTGTGGACCAGCGCGGGGGCGCCAGGATGCTTTTGTTGCAAGGCCTGCATGCGCTGCATCGACGCGGCGATCTTGTGCGGAACCCAGATGTCGTCCTGATCACAGAGCATCAGCCAGGCGCGCTCCAGACCGAGCGTCTGTTTGTGTTGCAGCGCGTAATTCATCAGCCATGAGAAGCTGCCGCGGGCGCCGAGATTTTGCCCATCACTGACCAGCACATGAATGTGATGAGGATGCGCGGCGGCATATTGTGCGATCAACGCCGGGGTGCCATCGGAGGAGCCATCGTCGCGAATCACGACGACGAAATTCTGATAGGTCTGCGCCAGCAGGGAATCAAGTTGCTCGGCGAGAAATTTTTCACCATTCCAGGTCGGCAGCAGGATGGCAATGCGCGCGTCATTTGACGCCGATGGTGTTATCAGCGGTCTCGCGTGTGTCATTCCAGCCCCCGGGCATCGGCGAAACCTTTGCGGATGTTCTGCCAGTAGGCCCCACGTTGCGCGGAGAACAGGAACAGCCACGCGGCCTTCAAGGCAAAGCGTGGCACGTCGCGCAGCTTCCAGCCCAGGGGGGCATACGGTTGGCGATAGAGATGCACGCGGTTGCGGGTGGAGTAATAGCTGCGCAACGGACTGTGGCTGACGATGAGCCCGGCGCGCACGAGAGGGTGGTCGTCATCTTCGCCGATACTGTGCAGCAGGCGCGTGTGATCGCTGCCCAGCAGCACGAAGCCTTTTGCGCGGGCGCGGAAGCACCATTCGAGGTCGACGTTGTCGATGAAGTAGCTGTCTTTCATCAGGCCGATGGCGTCGAGATGCTGCAGCGTGAGCAGACAGCCGGAGGAAATCAGGAAGTCGGCCTGGAAGAGCTTGTCGCTGCCAGCCAGCAGCACATCGGCGCGCTTGAAGATGCGGTTGAAGAGCTTGAAGGGCATGCGTCGTCCGGTGCCAGGATTCTCGATGCGCGGACCGATGGCGGCAACGCGCGGACCACACAACGTCACGGCCTCGGCGTAAGCGGTTTGCAGCGCGGCAAAGAAGCCATCCGGCACCTGACTGTCCTGATCAAAGAGCACTGCAAAACCATAGCCTTGCGCCTGCGCCTCGCGCAGCCCCACGTTCATGGCACTGGCCAGCCCGATGTTGCTGTCCAGACGGCGCACGCCGAGGCAGCGTGGCGCGGCACTGACGGCGGGAATGAAGGCATCGGGATTTGCGGAGGCGTTGTCGATCAGCAGGAAATCGGACTGTTGGCTGATCTGCTCGACCAGCGCCAGCAGCACGGCGGGGTCAGGGTTGTAGGTCACGATGATCGCGCAGCTGCAGCTGTTGAGGTCCTTCTGCTGGTTCTGCATGCTCATGGCACCGGTCTGTTGAGAGGACGTGTCAGCGCGCGTCGGTCGGTTCGGGAACGTCTGCTCCGACACCCGGGCGCTCCGGGTAGCGCAGCCGTTGCGACAGGAAGTACAGAATCGAGGCAATTCCCAGTATCAATCCCGTGACCACACCAGCATCCACGATGCCACGCCAAGGCTGTGGCAGCAATCGCACCATCAGCACGAAACAGACGATCACGTGAACGATGAGCAAAAATAGGGTCATTGAATTATTTCTCCGTTCTTAATGTTTAGAGGCGACGAGCGCCGCGTTTTTGATGAGTTCGGTAAATTGGTTCGCATCGAGGCTAGCGCCTCCGACCAATGCTCCGTCGATATTCGGTTGGGAAAGAAGTTCAATTGCATTATCCGCTTTGACGCTACCGCCATATTGGATGACAACGTTATCAGCAACAGCAGCAGAATATAATTGTGCTATCACACTGCGGATCAGCCGATGGGCATCTTCCGCTTGTTCCTTTGATGCTGTCTTTCCAGTGCCGATAGCCCAGACAGGTTCGTAAGCTACAATAGATCGTTCAACATCAGCGGCAGGTATTCCGCCAAGTACTCCGGTCACTTGTTCGGTCAACACCTGATTTGTGATATTTGTTTCGCGTTGTTCTAGTGTCTCTCCA
>JAUSMU010000101.1 GCA_030645995.1 Gammaproteobacteria bacterium
ATCCATGAGCGTATTAGTCATTGCAGAACACGATAACGCCGCCCTGAAACCGGCGACTCTGAATGCCGTCACGGCGGCCCAGGCCATCGGACAGGATATTGTCATCCTGGTTGCCGGAGCAGGATGTGCGGCTGTCGGTGCCGCTGCAGCAAGCGTGGCAGGAATCAGCAAGGTGTTGGTGGCCGACAATTCGGTCTATGAGCATCAGCTGCCAGAGAGCGTTGCTCTCCTGGTTGCCGAAGTGGGCAAGGGTTATTCCCACATTCTGGCGACGGCCACCACCACCGGCAAGAATTTGCTGCCCAGGGTTGCGGCGCTGCTGGATGTCGCACAGATTTCCGAGATCGTGGCGGTCAAGAGTGCGGATACCTTTGTGCGCCCCATTTATGCCGGCAGTGCCCTGGCAACCGTGCAGTCCTCAGATCCGATCAAGGTTATTACCGTGCGGGGTACTGCCTTTGCCGAGGCCGCGACAGGTGGTGCGGCGCCGATAGTGGCTCTGGATATTGTGAAGAGCCAGTCGCTGTCAGCCTTTGTCAGTCAGCAATTGTCGGTCTCTGAACGTCCCGAGTTGACGGCAGCCTCCATCGTCATCTCCGGGGGGCGTGGCATGCAGAGTGGTGAGAATTTTGTACTGATCGAGCGTGTGGCAGACAAGCTGGGCGCTGCGATCGGCGCATCGCGTGCGGCGGTGGATGCGGGTTTTGTTCCGAATGACATGCAGGTTGGCCAGACCGGCAAGATTGTCGCCCCTGATCTTTATATTGCCGTGGGCATCTCTGGTGCGATTCAGCATCTGGCAGGCATGAAAGACAGCAAGGTAATCGTCGCCATCAACAAGGATGAGGAAGCGCCGATATTCCAGGTCGCTGATTATGGCTTGGTGGATGATCTGTTCAAGGTGCTGCCTGAACTCGCCGAGAAGCTCTGAGAAACCATTCGACTCGCACTCTGTGCCAGTTTTGGCGGGTTATAAACAAGAACGCCCCGTGGCACGTTGATGCCACGGGGCGTTCTTGTTTGCGGAGCTGAAGGCTCTCCGGATTGGACTATTCGCCCTTCTCAGCCGCTGCGGCGGCGGCCGCAAGCATCTGCTGTCTGCGCTTGATCTCGCGCGGATCGTTGGGAGCGCGACCAGCCAAGGCGGCGACTACAGGTTCCACTGGAGCGGCGAACGCTACGGGAGTTTCAACAGGTGCTGCTGGTGTCGCAATTACTTCAGGCTCTGCAGTTGCAGTCACTTCAGCCGCTTCGACAGTAGTCTCGGCAACGGCAACGGCTACGGGAGCTGCAGCTGACACTTCCTGTGTTGCTGTTTCTTCGGCAATTCCAATATCGAAGGATTCCTGCACCATCACTTTGGCGGTGGATTGACGTCTTTGTACTGGTGCAACTACAGGTGCGTTTGTTTGTACGGTTTCTTCTGCTGCGGCTTCGACGTCTGCTGCCGCCAACGTTGCGGGCGCCTCATCCTTAGCTGCTGCAGGAGCGGCACTCTGTACGCCTTCATCACCTTCTGTTTCAGCGTCAGTCTCCACTGGTGAACCATCTTCATTCAGTGCCGGTGCTGAACTTCGTGACCGATTGCGACGTCTGTCAGACGGACGTCGATTGCGCCGTGATGAGCGACCGCCTTCGGCAGGTGCGCTGCCGTCAGCAGTTGCGCCTTCCAGATCGTCTCCTTCCGCTGATTCTGTCGCTTCCTCGGTTGCTGGCGAAGTCGGGACAGCTACATCGGCGTCCAGTTCGGCAGCCTGCACGCGCTGTGGTGGTGGACGTCGGACCGGAGCCTGTACTGCGCCTTCGAGCACATTACCGTCCTTATCTTCGATGGCCGCCACTTCTGCGCCTTGATCTTCATTCAGCTCGCCACCTTCTGCTTCCCCAGGGCGCGGACCGCGACGTCGCTGATTGGTGTTCTTCGGACGACGATTGCCACTGCGACGCTGTGCGTTGCGAGCCTCATCATCGGCACCCGCTTCGGCATTGCCGTCAACACGTGGCTCTTCCGTACGCGGTTCGTCCCTGCGAGCGCCGTCGCGACGTGGCTCGTCTCTGCGACCCTCACGCTTCTCATCCTTGCGTTCCTCACGGTTGCCTGGCTGGGCTGCCGCGCCTTCTGTGGTGCGGTTGCGATCGCGGTCTCTGCCGCCGCGTTTGCGACCCTGGCCACCTTCACGCGCCGATGCAGCAGAATCTCCTGCTGTGCCCGTTTCTGATTTGCCCTCGACCTTCGGTTCCTGGCCGTCTCTGCGCGTTGCGGGCTTGCCGCCACGGCGTTGATCACGATCACGATCTCCGCGCTCGCGGCGTGGGTCACGATTGCGAGCGGGCTTGCTCTCAACCTCTACCTTTGGCGCTTCCTCTTCCTCATCAGCGAAGATGCTGCTGACGGCGGCAATCAATGAGCCTATCAAGCCTTTCTTTTTCTTCTCAACTTTCTCGACCTTGTCGCGAGCCTCAGGCGCGGCGACTACAGGTGCGGGTGGCATTGACAGCGTAGGGGCCTGGACAGCCGCTTGCTGCTGCACCGGGACAGGCTTCACATGTTTGTGGTTGTGATGCTCGGGTGAGTCGACATGAATCTCGATCTCATAGCTGGCCGTCGCCACGCCATCAGTCTGATTGACGCCTTGGATTTCGTAATGCGGTGTCTCCAGCGCTGCATTGGCAACGATGACCAGTTTGGTCCCGCTTTGAGCCTCGATGGCAGCGACGGCGGCACGCTTCTCGTTGAGCAGGTAGGATGCCACGGTGATCGGCACAATCGCTCGGATCTCATTGTTCTTGCGCTTGTTGGCCTCTTCCTGCAGTACGCGCAGGATTGACAGCGCCTGGGACTTCACGTCACGGATGGCGCCCTGACCGCTGCAGCGCGGACAGACAATGGTGCTGGTCTCTTCGAGGGAAGGACGCAGACGCTGGCGGGACATTTCCAGCAGGCCGAAACGGGAGATGCGGCCGACCTGCACGCGCGCACGGTCCGCTTCCAGCGCATCTCGCATGCGGTTTTCCACTTCCTTCTGGTTGCGGGCAGAACTCATGTCGATGAAGTCGATCACGATCAGGCCGCCCATGTCGCGCAGACGCAACTGGCGGGCAATCTCGTCGGCCGCTTCCAGGTTGGTATTCAGCGCTGTCTCTTCAATGTCCGAACCACGGGTGGCGCGGGAGGAGTTGATGTCAATGGACACCAGTGCCTCGGTCGGGTCGATCACAATGGAACCGCCGGAGGGGAGTTTCACCTCGCGTTGGAATGCGGTCTCGATCTGGCCTTCGATCTGGTAACGATTGAACAGTGGCAGTGATTCCTGATACAGCTTGATGCGGGCTTCGTAGTGCGGCATGACCTGACGCACGAAGGTGATGGCCTCGTCGAAGGCTTCCTTGGTGTCGAAGAGGACTTCGCCGATGTCCTGGCGCAGGTAGTCACGAATGGTACGAATGATGACGTTGCTTTCCTGATAGATCAGGAAAGGGGCAGCCTTCTGGGTAGAGGCCTCGGTAATGGAATTCCACAGGGAGAGCAGATAGTCCAGGTCCCACTGCAGTTCCTGCTGCTGTTTGCCGACGCCGGCGGTGCGCACGATCATGCCCATGCCATCGGGAATTTCCAGGCCGCTAAGCGCCTCGCGAATCTCGGAGCGCTCGTCACCTTCGATGCGTCGAGAGATGCCCCCGGCACGCGGGTTGTTGGGCATGAGAACCAGGTAGCGGCCAGCGAGGCTGACGAAAGTGGTCAGTGCTGCACCCTTGTTGCCGCGCTCTTCCTTCTCCACCTGCACAATGACTTCGGTGCCTTCGGCAACGGATTCCTTGATGTTGACGCGACCGCCTTCGCCACCGCCACGCTTGGTAAAGTACTGGGGAGAGATTTCCTTGAGGGGCAGAAAGCCGTGACGCTCAGCACCGAAGTCCACGAAAGCGGCTTCCAGGCTGGGTTCAACGCGGGTAATGCGGCCTTTGTAAATGCTGGCTTTTTTCTGAACTCTGGAGCGGTTCTCGATGTCCAGGTCGTAAAGACGTTGACCATCAACCAGAGCTACGCGCAACTCCTCTTCTTGAGTCGCATTGATTAACATTCTTTTCATGATTAGGTTCACTTTTCTGTTGAGCCAGAACCGTAAACCCGGGGTACATCAAACCTGCAGGCAGCGCATTACTGAAAGCGGATTTGCTTTCTTTTCAACAGAACCATGGCGAGATATTAACTGCATTGCTGACCCTGGTGAGCTGGGAACTGAAATCCGATAACGAAAATCTCTGACTTTGCTGTGGCGCAGCGTCGCGGCGGCACACTGACAGAGAGTGGCGTGTGTTGCCTGGCTCTGTCGGAAAGTCGATTCATGTAAACCTGACTGCTTCCGGTGCTGTCTCATCTGTTAATGGCGTGAGACGGCACCTTCCTGAATTTGATACGACCCGAATTTATCTGGCTGTATTTTTTTTTCGTACCGGCGCTTATTGCCAGTACTCCGTATGTTTTCAACACCGTGTTTCCGATGCTTTGTTCACTGCTTTGGTCTTGCCTGAAATCTTGCCGCGGCACAGCGCCTGCCTTGCCCCTAATGACTGATTGACATGGCGTCAGAAGGTCAGAAATTTCACGTGTCAGGGAGTAGGCCAAATGGGCCGACGCTCCCCATACTCTGCAGCGCCCGCGAAATATAACAGTAAAT
This sequence comes from Gammaproteobacteria bacterium, assembly GCA_030645995.1. Lineage (GTDB taxonomy): Bacteria > Pseudomonadota > Gammaproteobacteria > Pseudomonadales > Pseudohongiellaceae > UBA5078. The sequence continues at coordinate 4,680 of JAUSMU010000101.1, forward strand.
ACTTTTTAATTCAAACACCTGGAGAGCTTGCCCTGGGTTTGTGTGCGGGTCTAGAATGGTCCACTGCGTGGCATTGCACAAACAAGGACACAGTCGATGACTATTTACCTGTATGTACGCACCTCCGAGTCCGAAGTGGCTGTAAACCCGCATGGGGTCACGGGGGCGTTGAGCGACCATCTGGCAACAGAATGGCAGGCCATGCAGCAGGTTTGTGATGATCGCGGCTGGAGTTCTGTGCTGCCTGTCACTGATTCCGGTACTGCCTGGAATACCGATTTCGCCGCGCGAGCAGGTGGCGGACATCTCCTGGAGATGCTGAAGGCCGGAGACGTCGTCATGGTGTATGCCTTGGAGCGGTTGTTCAGCTCCTGCTATGATGCTGTCACCACGCTGGAGCGACTTAAGGCGCTTGGAGTCGAGTTGTTTGTCGTGGAGCTGGGTGGGAACGCCACCGACCCCGCGCTGCAGTTTGATCTTGTCAGTGCCGCCAGACTGTTTGCTGCGCTGGAACGTCGACGCTCCGTGGAACGCATCAAGAACATCAAGAAGGTTCAGCGCGACAAGGGGCGTTTCCTTGGCGGGAGTCGGCCCTTTGGCTACATGATTCATTCGAACGGCCGTCTAATTGAGAATCCCATGGAGCAGAAGGTGTTGAAGAGAATCATGCAACTGCGCGAGCAGGGCCTCTCGTTGCGCAGCATTGCCGCCGAGGTCAGCACGCCCGTTGCCCCGGTGAGCTTCAAGACCGTGCAAAGGATCCTGCAACGCAATGTTTAAACCTGTCGCGCTCTTCATAGGCCTGCGTTACACACGAACGCGCAAGAAGAGCCAGATCATTTCCTTCGTCTCCATTGTTTCCACCCTCGGAATCACCGTAGGCGTATTGGCGCTCATCGTGGTGCTCTCCGTCATCAATGGTTCTACCAGCACGATGCGAGACGAGACGCTCAAGTCCGTACCGCATGCCAGCATTGCCGACGGGAATGGTATGGCGGACCAGTGGCCAGACCTCCTGGCGGCGGTGCAGAGCCATCCTCAGGTGCTCGGCGCGGCACCCTACATGGAGGGTGAAGGCTGGCTGCGTTATGACGGTGGTGGAGAGTTCATCCAGATTCGTGGCGTCGATCCAGTCCATGAACCGGACGTGCTGCAGGTCGAAAGCCCGGGTTTCGAGACACTGCTGGAAAGGCTGGGCGCGACAGACAACGGTATTATTCTCGGTTTGAGCATGGCGAATCGCCTGGGCATGTATCAGGGTGATGAGTTGACACTGATGTCGCTCAACAGTCTTATCGGCCGTAACCTCAGCGATGTGATGAAGTTTCGCGTAGTCGGTGCCGCCGACTTCGGCTTCTATGGCAACAACAATACCGTGATGATCGGGTTGCCCGCCGCTCAGGGCCTGTTTGGTGACGACGAGACCGGAGTGGTGAATGCCGCGCAGGACGTGCATCTGCGCCTCCGGGTCACGGATGTGTTCAATGCCGGTGTGATTGCACAGGACGCACTGAACTCGCTGCCTGCTGCACTTGCCAGTGATCAACTCGTGGCCAGCAGCTGGAGTGAGACGCAGAGCAGCCTGTTCGATGCCTTGCGGCTGGAAAAGACATTGACCGGGTTCATGTTGTTGATGATTGTGGTCATCGGCGCCGTCAACATCGTGTCGACGCTGGTGATGGTGGTCGCTGACAAGAGCGCCGACATCGCCATTCTGCGTACCATGGGAGCCAGCCGGGCGACGATCATGACGGTGTTCGTGACGCAGGGCACCACAGTCGGGATCTTCGGTACTGCGCTGGGAGCGGTGCTCGGTGTCTTGCTCTCTCTCAACCTTACGCGGGTGATGCAGGGAATCGAGTCAATGCTGAATGCCGCATTCTCTCCCGATGACGTTTACATGATTTCCTATCTGCGCGCCGAGCTGCGAGCAGATGACGTGGTGCTGATTTGCATCAGCGCCCTGGCGGTGAGTTTCCTTGCCACTCTTTATCCTGCTTACCGGGCAACGCGCATTCAGCCCGCCGAAGTGCTGAGGTATGAATAAGCCATGAATCAAGTCTCACTCTCTGCTTCAACTTCTACTGCCGGTGGTGCCATCAATCACGATCTGGAGCCCGAGCTGATGCTCGAGTGTCGGCATCTCGGCAAGATCTACTCTCAGGGTCCGGAGGAGGTGATGGTACTGGAGGACGTCAATCTGCAGGTGTATGCCGGGGAGCGTATCGCCATTGTGGGCAGCTCTGGCTCCGGCAAGACGACCTTGCTGAACCTGCTCGGAGGGCTCGATCTGCCTACGAAGGGAGATGTCCTGGTGGCCGGCATGAATCTCGCGTCTCTCAATGAGACCCAGCGTGGCCAGATGCGCAATCGCTATCTGGGATTCGTCTATCAGTTTCATCACCTGCTGGGTGAGTTCACGGCGCTTGAGAATGTCTGCATGCCCCTCTTGATCGCCGGTCTTGATGTCCGCCGCGCGGCGCAACGGGGAGAGGCGATCCTGACTCGCGTTGGCCTCGGGCATCGCCTCGAACACAAGCCTTCGGAGCTCTCCGGCGGAGAGCGTCAGCGCGTCGCCATTGCCCGCGCGTTGGTCACGGAGCCGCGTTGTGTGCTGCTCGATGAGCCAACCGGCAACCTGGATCGCCATACGGCACACGAGATTCATCTGCTGATGGCGGAGCTGAACACCCAGCTCGCGACCAGCTTCATCGTCGTCACCCATGATGAGGAGTTTGCCCGCTCGCTGGACAGGGTGCTGCTGCTGCGCAACGGGCGACTGGAACC
>JAUSMU010000104.1 GCA_030645995.1 Gammaproteobacteria bacterium
TCCTATCGCCCCAACCTCTATCGCGACGCGGCGCGCCACCTGGGCGAGCCCTCTCCGAGTCAGGACTACAAGGAAGAGAACCGCCACGGCAGCCCCTGGGAATTCGAACCCGGCATCACGCTGGGGCCGGACATCATGATCGGCAACCCGCAGTACTCCGGACGCATGGAGACAGACGTCGGCGAGCTTGCTGCCACGAATCCGGGCAATTGAGTGAAGAGTGGCTCCTTTTTGGTGCACCTCCACGCACCCTTGGCCAGACAATCTACGCAAACAGGGCTCCAAACCCTCGCAAATTGAAACTGTAATCGTGTTGGCGAAAGCTGGCACAACCTGTGCAAGAGTCAGGTCGTGAACCCGAGATCATCTCCCCTCGGGCGAACAAGCGGATCCGGACCTCCCCCCGGATCAATATCCGCAGGGTAATGTAGCCCACGATGTTGCGAAGCAACTCGTGGGCTTTTTTTTTGCAAAAATATTTGTCGTCAATGGATGTAAAAAAGGAGCACACCATGTCAGTCAAGCCAATCGTCAGCGCTGTCTCTACACCTAGTTCGCCTGTCTCCACCCGCACCTCCAGTCACAGTTCCATTGCCAGCAGACGCGGCCCTCTGTTCACGCTGGGCGTGAGTGTCGCGTGCTCCACGTTGCTCTTCGCTGCAGGCGTCAGCGCGCAGGTCGGCCCTGCAGAAAAAGATGAACTGAATTTCGGCTTCATCAAACTGACAGACATGGCCCCTCTGGCGATTGCCTATGAGCAGGGCTATTTCGAAGACGAAGGGCTCTACGTCACCCTTCAGGCACAGGCGAACTGGAAGGTGTTGCTGGACGGCGTGATTGCCGGGCAACTCGACGGCGCACACATGCTGGCCGGACAGCCTATCGCTGCCACCATCGGCTACGGCACCGAGGCGCATATCGTCACGCCGCTGAGCATGGATCTTAACGGCAACGGCATCACGGTTTCCAACGCAGTATGGGAGGCGATGCTGCCGCACGTGCCGATGGATAACGGCAAACCTGTGCATCCGATCAAGGCCGATTCCTTGAAGCCGGTGGTCGATGATTATCTTTCCCGTGGCGTGCCCTTCAACATGGGCATGGTGTTCCCGGTATCCACACACAACTACGAGCTGCGCTACTGGCTCGCCGCTGGCGGCATCAACCCCGGCTTCTACGACCCCGCCGCCGGTGACAGTTCTGGAACGCTGGACGCAGAAGTGACGCTGTCCGTGACGCCACCACCACAAATGCCCGCCACGCTGGAAGCCGGCACGATTCTGGGCTACAGCGTGGGTGAGCCCTGGAATCAGCAGGCCATCGTCAAGGGCATCGGCGTGCCAGTGATCACCGACTACGAGATCTGGAAGAACAACCCTGAGAAAGTGTTCGGCATGACCCAAGCCTTTACCGAACAGTACCCGAACACCACCGTGCGCATCGTCAAGGCCATGCTGCGGGCTGGCAAGTGGCTGGATGATAACAACAACGCCAATCGCGTCGAGGCCACCGAGATTCTGTCGCGCCCGGACTACGTCGGAGCGGACGTCAACGTGATCGCCAACTCCATGACCGGTACCTTCGAGTACGAGAAGGGCGACGTGCGCGAGGTGCCCGACTTCAACGTGTTCTTCCGCTACAACGCCACCTATCCCTACTACTCCGACGCGGTGTGGTACCTGACGCAGATG
>JAUSMU010000115.1 GCA_030645995.1 Gammaproteobacteria bacterium
TATTCAGGCGAAGAGGAAATTATCCATCGGGACAACATGGTGCTTGTTGAATAGTTAACCTCGCATGCCTTTCTCGCAGACATGAAAAAACCGGCATTAGCCGGTTTTTTCTTTTTGCCGTCCCGCTCCTGACTCATTTACTGGAGTGTCAGGAAAGGGATCATCAGGAGGTGGAGCGTGTCTGATCAGGCAGCTTTCAGTGCAAGAATCGCAGTATTCAAGCGGCTCTTGTGACGGGCGGCCTTGTTCTTGTGAATGATTCCCTTGTCAGCCATACGATCGATAACAGGCACTGCAGCATTGTATGCAGCGGTCGCTGTTTCGTAGTCACCGGTCTGGATTCCGGCGATGACTTTTTTCAGATAAGTGCGAACCATTGAGCGAAAGCTCGCGTTGTGACGACGACGGACCTCGCCTTGACGGGCGCGTTTTTGAGCTTGTGCAGAGTTAGCCAACTGGTGCTCCTTTGATGCATGTGTTGTTCAGTGCGAACAGTTCAGTGCGAACAGTCCAGTGTGAACAGTTCAGTGTTGATACGGATCACGGCAAGTCCAGGTTCAGTTTTACTGAATGGACAACGAAAAGATCAACTTTCGGTAGCCGAATTTGAGGGCGACACTATGCCGCCTTCGATGAAAGTTGTCAACAGAGAAGTACGCCTCTTCCCGTCGACAAGAGCCAGTCGACAATAGCCCCCGAGGACAAGGAGTGCGCCGAAGACGTACAATGAGCCCTTGTCCCCATCCAGTGTGAATTCCTTGAAAACGCTCGCGCTGTATTGCCTTATTGTACTCATCTGGGGCTCAACCTGGATTGTCATCACATTCCAGCTGGGCGTCGTGCCGCCAGAGCTTTCTGTAGCGTACCGTTTTACGCTGGCTTCGTTGATGCTGTTCATCTGGTTGCTGGTGAGTCGTCGAGGCTGCCTGGTGTCGTTCTCACTGGCGGATCATCTCAGTGTCGCCGCGCAGGGCCTCATGCTGTTCGGATTGAACTACTGGTTCGTTTACCTGGGCAGTGCGCGCCTCGGGAGCGGGATGGTGGCAGTGCTTTCCTCCTTGCTGCCAATCTTCACCAGCATCAACCAGTATGTGTTTCTGAGGCAGCCCTTCAGGTGGCGAGCAGTGGTCGCCAGCGTCATCGGCATCGCTGGTGTATTGATGATTTTCTATCCCGAACTTGTCGCCATGGCGGGCCCCGAAGGGGGAGGTGAGGGGCTGGGGGCGTTGTTCTGTGTGCTGGCAGCCTGGATGGCCTCGGTGGGCAACATCATTGCCATTCGCAATGGCGGAAGAAATATACCGATATTGGAAACATCAGCATGGGCAATGGGTTATGGGGCATTGTTCATGTATATTGTTGTCTTCGGCTCAGGTGATACATTAACTTTTGATATCTCGTTCAGCTATATTTCCTCCCTGTTTTATCTGGCATTCTTCGGCTCCGTAATCGCTTTTATAGCCTACTTCACATTGGGTATGCGTATCGGGCCAGAGCGCAGCTCATATGTCAGTGTCGCGATCCCGGTGGTGGCTCTGGGATTCTCAACAGTCTTCGAGGACTACCATTGGACCTTCAATGCCGTGGTCGGAGTAGGGCTGATTCTGCTCGGGAATATCCTGATGCTCAGGCGCACCGGACATGCAGCTCCGGCTGCTTTCAGGGAGAGTTCCGTGTCCTGATTCCGCAGTCTTATGCCCTGGCAGGATGGGAAAAAAGCTCTGCTTTCTCAGCGGTGCAGCACTATAATGGCGACCTTTGATCGCACTGGTAGAAGGCTGCGCCGTCACCGGTTGCGTAATTGTCAAATCCAGACACAGGACGATTCATGATTATCAAGTCTAAAGTTCGCGGTTTCATTTGTATCAATGCACACCCTCAAGGCTGTGCGGCCAACGTGAAGGAGCAGATCGCTTTCACCAAAGCACAAGGTGCAGTCGCAGGCGGCCCGAAGACCGTGCTCGTGCTCGGGTGCTCTACGGGTTATGGTCTCGCTTCCCGCATCACAGCAGCATTTGGCAGTGGTGCGAAGACACTGGGGGTCTGTTTCGAGAGACCGCCAACCGACAGCAAGACTGCTTCCGCCGGGTACTACAACACTGCCGCTTTCCATGATGCCGCTGCTGCAGAAGATCTTTATGCGCATACCATCAATGGCGATGCCTTCTCCACCGCCTGCAAGGAGCAGGTCATTGAGCTGCTGAAAAATGGCATCGGCAAGGTCGATCTGGTGGTCTACAGTCTAGCCGCTCCGAGGCGCACAGACCCGGTTTCCGGTGAGGTTTACTCCTCCGTGCTCAAGCCAATCGGTTCGGCCTACACGGCAAAGAATTTGAATACCGACACACTGAAGATCAGCGATATCACCGTTGAGCCTGCCGGCGAAGAGGAGATTGCCGCGACCGTCAAGGTCATGGGAGGGGAGGATTGGGAGCTGTGGATGAAGGCTCTGCAGGAAGCCGATCTACTGGCACAAAACTGCCAGACGGTGGCCTATACCTATCTGGGCGACAAGTTAACCTGGCCGATTTACGGACACGCCACCATTGGGAAAGCGAAAGAGGATCTGGATCGCGCTGCGCGCGCCATCAATGTCCGTCTGCAGGGCGTTTCCGGTGCAGCAAGAGTCGCCGTGCTCAAAGCCCTTGTGACGCAGGCAAGTTCCGCGATTCCAGTGATGCCGCTTTATCTGTCCATTTTGATCAAGGTAATGAAGGAAGATGGCAGCAATGAGGGCTGTATCGAACAGATCCAGCGACTCTTCACTGAATGTCTGTATAACGCCAGCCCAAGACTGGACGACGCGGGCCGCTTCCGTGTCGACGACAAGGAATTGAGCCCTGCCATTCAAGCGAAGGTCGAGGCCATCTGGCCGCTGGTGACGGAAGAAAATCTGCTGCAGCTGACCGACTACAAGGGTTACAACAGTGACTTCCTGAAGCTCTTTGGCTTCGGTGTCGCCGGGATCGACTACGATGCGGAGACGTCGCCTCTGGTCGCCACTAACTTCTGATGGTTCCAACGGCAGCCGATCAATTGCCGGTCGTCGTCGGCAATATGGTGTGCAGCCAGGGATCGAGAGTTTCCCATTCCATTGCAAACATGTGGGGCGACATGAATACCAGCCCCGCATCCACCTGAGCGCCAGCGGCACGCAGTGTCGCTGCCGTCTCGTCGAGTTGGTCCTGCCAGCCAGCCTCATCCTGATCGCCGATGCGCAAATAGATTGGCATGCCTGCCAGGGCGCGCAGGTTTAGCCCGCGCGGCACCAATGCCGGGACGGCCATGATTCCTGCATACTCCTGAGGCGCAGCTGCGGCGACTTCCAGCGCTGACATTCCGCCGTTGGAGATACCCGCCAGCAGTGACTTGCCCTTGCGGACCCGCTCGTCTTTCTTCAGCGCCTCTATAAGCAGTGGGATCAGACGATTGTTCTCGCCCCGGAACGACCGAGCGTTGGGCGATACCGGCACCGCTACCACATACCCCCTCTGCGCGAGATCCTGTCCCACGCCGCCCTGAACATCTCTGGCTATTCCCTCTTCTCCAGAGCCGCCACCCATCAGAATCACCAGTGGGTGTGAGGTATTCGCCTGAGGTTCTGGATACAGCAGG
>JAUSMU010000117.1 GCA_030645995.1 Gammaproteobacteria bacterium
ACCTATCAGGCCGTTTCCGGCACTGGCAAGGAAGCAATCGAGGAGTTGGCGAAGCAGACTGCCGATCTGCTCAATGGTCGTCAGGTCACCTGCAACGTATATCCCAAGCAGATCGCCTTTAACGTGCTGCCGCAGATTGACGTATTCATGGACAATGGCTATACCAAAGAAGAGATGAAAATGGTCTGGGAGACCAAGAAAATTCTTGGAGACGACAGCATCCAGGTAAATGCCACTTGCGTCCGCGTGCCGGTGTTCTACTCGCACTCAGAGGCAGTACATTTCGAGACACGTACGCCGATAACAGTGGATGAAGTGCGCGAGCTGCTGGCCAATGCTCCAGGAGTAGTGCTGATGGATGAGCGCAAGCCTGGTGGTTATCCAACACCGGTAGGAGACTCTGCGGGCAAGGATCCAGTGCTCGTTGGTCGCATCCGCGCCGACATCTCCCACCCGAATGGCATGAATATGTGGGTGGTATCAGATAACGTGCGCAAGGGCGCAGCATTGAACTCAGTGCAGATAGCCGAAGTGTTGATAAAAGACTATTTATAATGAATACTTGCATGCACTATTGAAGCGTATTTCTGAGAGTTCTGCCGCCTGCTGGCGGCAGAACTGTTTCAGGAAATACGTAACCTCCCTCCGCTCCGAATTCCGGATTCAGGGCGAATCAGCGGAGAAAGCCATTTAAAAGGAATGGATTATGGTAAGAAAACTGGTGGTGATCCTTACCTCGGTGGTTCTGTTTGCTGCTGCGCATGTCAAGGCTCTGGGGTTGGGTGAGATCACCATCGATTCTGCCCTCAATCAGCCTCTGGCCGCTCGAATCGAGTTGCTGCAGCTGGGCGGCGTCCGCCTTGACCAGATAACTGTCCAGTTGGCTTCCGAGAATGATTTCGAACGGTTCTCCATCGAGATGGAGAGCTTCCTGCGTGCCATACGGTTTGACGTCGAATCTGCAGGGGCGGATGCCTATGTGCATCTGAGCACCCCAGGCCCTGTGCGCGAGCCTTATCTCAGTTTTGTCCTTGAAACCAGCTGGCCCAGTGGTCGCCTTCTCAGCGAGCATACCGTTCTGCTCGATCTGCCTGCGTTTGCTTCCAATGCAACTCCGGTGGCTGTCCAGCAGCCTGTGCAAGCTCCACAAAATGCTGGAAATGTCTCTTCAAATCAAACTGTTGAAGAGCAAATCTCAAGTGATTCTGCTGCTTCGCCCATGCGTCTCGCCGCGCCGGCAGACACTGCGCCGACTGCCAATGACGATGTGTTGACCGCCGCTCCAGACACGGATGCTGCCAGCGCAGCGCAGCCCGCTGCCGACGTCCTGGCTGCCCCCGCACCGATTGATGCCGCCGCCACTCCTGTGCCGACGGCGCCCTCGCAACCCGCTGCCGTCACGCCGCTCGCCAATAACTCAGTCAGCAGCGACGATACCGCAGACACGGTCACCATAGGCGCGAATGACACTCTTTGGGATGTTGCCATGCAGGTGCGTCCAGACAGCTCGGTCTCGGTTCAACAGACTATGCTGGCCTTGCAGCGTCTGAACAGCGAAGCGTTTATTGCGGACAATATCAACATGGTGCGCCGCGGACAGGTGTTGCGTATACCCGATATTGAACAAATCCGCGCCTTGAGTACCCGCGAGGCCATGAGCGAAGTCTCCCGCCAGAATCAATTGTTTGAAAACAGGCGTAACGTCCCCCTCAGTTCCCAGCCGGTGACAGCCGCCCCGTCACAAACCCCGGCGGATGCGCCGAATGGTCGGGGCGAGTTGAGCGTTGTCAGTGTTGATGCCGGTGAGCCAGCCACCCAGTCCATATCCGGCGGGCAGAATGCCGAGCTGGATGCGCGGATTGCGGCTCTGGAGAATGAATTGGCGGTGCAGCAGGAAGAGGCTGACCGAGTTGCCAGGATGAATGCCGAATTGCTGGCTCGTCTGAGCCAGCTGGAGGAGCAGATAGACTCGGCCCAGGAAATCATTCGCCTGCGTGACCTGGAGCTTGCCCAGCTGCAACAGGCACTGGCTCAGGCACCGGCTGCTGCCGAGCCGGAGCCAGTGGATCCGCCACCGGTCATCACCATGGCTCCGCCCAAGAGCTTCCTGCAAACGGTCCTTGATACGCTGATCGAGAATACTTACGCATTGCTCGCCGTGGTAGCGCTTCTGATTTTGATCATCGTTTATGCCTTGTTGCGCCGCAATCGATCTGCAGGGCAGGAAGATTTTGCTGATCTGGAAGAAATGCAGGAATCAAGTGCGGAGATCGCCACTCCGGTGACAACACCCTCCGCCACTGCCAGTACGACGGGTATTGCTGCAGTACCGGTTGTCGATCAGGATATGCATGAAATTTTCAACTTCGAGGATTCTGATGACGTCGACATTAGTGGTCAGAGACCTGATTCTGACAGTTCTCCTCATATCACCGCCGTTCAGGAATTGCTCGAAGAGGCTGATGCCCTGCTTGCCTATGATCGTTACGAAGAAGCCGAAAGTCTGCTTCAAGACGCCATTGTTGCTGAACCCCGGCGCGCGGATTTGCGCCTGAAACTGCTTGAAGTGTGTGTCGCCAAGCAGGATGCCATAGGCTTCAAACTGCAGGAAACCGAGTTGCTGGATCTGGGTGACGCCACGGTGGCACCTCGAATCGCCGAACTGAAGGCACAATTGCGTGGTGAATTAGACCATGAAATTCTGGAGGAAGGTGAAGACCTCTTCCTCGATGAGCTGGATGCCATGGATGACATGGAGCTGGCATTGGATATGGAAGCAGCAGCGACTGTCGATGACGACCTGGTAAAGTCAGGTTATAGCGTCGATGCCTCACCAGCTGAAGTGGCTAAAGTGGCTGCAGAGGTCAGTGGGGGAGCGGTTGCCGCTGCCGTCGTGGCAGATGAGCCGCAGGATACAAATATTGATGAAGACGATGAGCGAACACTCGAGTTTTCGTCCGCGTTTGATTTGTCAGACGATCAGGAAATTGACGTACCAGCCGTTGTTGAAAAGGTAGCGGAAACTGCTGCTCAGGAAGCTGAACCTTCTTCTGACGATGAGAACCTGCTCGATTTTGATTTTGATTTCGCTATTGATAGTGACGCTCCCGATGCCGCTGCACCTGTTGTGCAGGCTCAGGATCCCGCGCCGACTGAGGACGACCCCGACCACAGCGTCGATTTTGACTTCGAAGCTCTGGCGGACGAAGAGCAGGCGGAAGCAGCGGTGGCAGTTGTCGAGGATAGCGCTGCTGCAGAAAACGTTATTGAAGAAGCTGTTGTTGAAGAGCCTGTTACTCAAGAAACCGTTGCTCAAGAAACCGTTGCTCAGGAAGCTGTTGCTGAAGAAGCTGTTACTGAAGCAGCCGCCGATGAACAAGAAAATGTGGTTGATTTCGACGTGGCTGATGATGACGGTTCCAATGACCTGGATTTTGAGTTTGATTCCAGTCAGTTTGATATTGCAGCCGATGATGAAGAGCTCGACTCTGCGAAAGACGCTGCGGCAGAAGACGACTTTGACGATCTGCAGTTTGTCGATGTCAGTCTGCTGGCCGAAAAATCAGAGCAGGAGGAAGAGTCCAGTGACGATGAAGTTCTGGAATTCCTGGCTGATTCAGATGAAGCAGCCACCAAGCTGGATCTGGCTCGCGCGTATTACGAAATGGGCGACCATGACGGTGCCCGGGAAATCCTCGACGAAGTGGTGAACGAGGGTAACGAAGAGCAGGTCAAGGATGCGCAACGTCTGCTTGCGAAAATCTGAGACCCTTTCTTGAGTAACGTCAGTCCTCCCTTGTCCCGGATCGCACTCGGCGTCGAATATGACGGCGCCGCCTTTCATGGCTGGCAACGGCAGGGCGACCCTGTCATGCCTACCGTACAGTCCACTCTTGAGAATGCCCTGGCCAGGATTGCCGCTCATCCTGTGAATCTGGTCTGCGCCGGCAGAACCGATACGGGCGTGCATGCGACGGGGCAGGTTGTGCACTTTGACTGCCAGATAGATCGAGGCGAAAAGGCATGGCTGCGCGGCACCAACAGCATGTTGCCGCCAACGGTGAGGGTGCGCTGGGCGCGAGCCGTCAATGACGACTTCCATGCTCGCTTTTCGGCCCTGTCCAGGCGCTATCAGTACGTGATTCTCGACAGCAAGGTCGAACCCGCGATCCTGGCCCGCCAGTTGACCCACACACGTTTGACCCTTGATATCGACCGCATGCACGAGGCCGGGCAACACTTGCTTGGCGAGCACGATTTCACTTCGTTCCGTGCTGCGGGTTGCCAGTCCAAAACGCCTTTCCGGGAAGTCATGCGGTTGCAGGTGCGACGTCACCATCGTTTCATCGTTTTGGACATCGAGGCGAATGCCTTTTTGCAGCATATGGTCAGGAATATTACGGGTGTCCTGATGGAAATAGGCGGTGGGGGCAAGGAGCCGGATTGGGCGCGCGAGGTGTTGGGGCTCAGAGATCGCAAGCTCGCAGCCATTACGGCGCATCCATATGGGCTCTATCTAGTGGCAGTACGATACCCGGAGCACTTCGGATTACCGGTGGAGCCAATTGGCCCCGCATTTTTGCAGCCTTTTGCGTAGGCTCTGCCATGGAACTTTGGTAGAATCCGTCGCTTTTGCGGATACCCGAGCAGGGGGCCGATTTCCATGGTGCAGAGAACCCGAGTCAAGATCTGTGGGCTGACGAGTCCAGAGGATGCCCTGTTGGCTGTCGAGTGCGGCGCCGACGCGATTGGTCTGGTTTTTTACAGCAAGAGTACCCGAGCAGTAACAGCTGCGCAGGCGCTGGATGTCAGTCGAGGCTTGCCGGTCTTCGTCACCACCGTTGGTCTCTTCGTCAATCCTGCGGAAGAGGAGGTCCGAGCCGTGTTGAAGCACGTACATCTGGATTGTCTGCAGTTCCATGGCGAAGAATCTGCAGCATTCTGTGCCTCCTTCGGCGTTCCGTACATGAAGGCGATCAGGGTGCGACCTGAACTCGATGTCATCGAGGAAATCGCGAAGTACTCATCGAGCTCGGCAATATTACTCGATAGTTATGACAAGAATACTGCCGGTGGAACCGGCATAGCGTTTGATTGGCGCATTGCTCGACGCTGTGTCCAGGAAGCGCGGGGGAAGATAGTGCTGGCGGGTGGGCTGACGGCGAACAATGTTGCCGAGGCGATTCGCCTGGTCGCGCCCTATGCCGTTGATGTCAGCAGTGGCGTCGAGTCGGAGCCAGGGCGCAAGAGCAAAGAACGCATGAGCAGTTTTTTCAATGAGGTATACAGTGTCTAAGTCTCCAAGCGTGGATATAGTCAGCGGTCTCGATACATCCCATTCGCCGGATCAGTTCAGTGGACCTGACCTGCACGGCCACTTTGGTCGCTATGGCGGCGCATTTGTCGGTGAAACACTGGTGGCGGCAGTCGAGGAGCTGGATCGCGTTTATCAGAAGCTCTCCAAGGATCCCGCCTTCTGGGCCGAGTACGACAAAGACCTCAAGCACTACGTCGGGCGTCCTTCGCCACTGTATTTCGCGGAGCGCCTGACCAAGCGCTACGGCGGCGCAAAGATCGTGCTGAAGCGCGAGGACCTCAACCATACCGGCGCTCACAAGATCAACAACACCATCGGGCAGGCTCTGCTTGCCAAATTCATGGGCAAGCCGCGCATCATCGCGGAAACCGGGGCAGGGCAGCATGGTGTAGCCAGTGCCACGGTGGCTGCGCGTCTGGGGCTTGAGTGTCACGTCTATATGGGGGCCGACGACATCAAGCGTCAGTCTGCCAACGTCTACCGCATGAAGCTGCTGGGAGCCAACGTGATTTCTGTGAAATCCGGATCTCGTACCCTCAAGGATGCATTGAATGAGGCGCTTCGTGACTGGGCGACCAATGTGGATAACACCTATTACATCATTGGCACTGCGGCCGGCCCCCATCCTTATCCCATGATGGTGCGGGACTTTCAGGCAATTATTGGCCGTGAAGCCCGAGCCCAGTCCCTGGAGGAGTATGGTCGGTTGCCCGACGCGCTGGTGGCCTGCGTAGGCGGTGGTTCCAACGCCATCGGGTTGTTCCATCCCTTCCTGCGTGACGAGGGAGTGGCGATGTACGGTGCCGAAGCAGGTGGCGAGGGCGTGGAAACCGGTCGTCATGCCGCTTCATTGAGCGCTGGCCGTCCGGGCGTCCTGCACGGCAACAGAACCTATTTGATGACCGACGACGCCGGGCAGATCATCGAGACCCATTCGGTTTCGGCAGGTCTGGACTACCCGGGCGTGGGTCCCGAGCATGCGTGGTTGAAGGATATTGGTCGCGTGAACTATGTCCCTGTGACCGACCTGGATGCATTGACGGCGTTCCGCGAGCTGACCCGCTTGGAGGGCATCATTCCAGCCCTTGAGTCCAGTCATGCGGTTGCATGCGCGTGCAAACTGGCTGCAGGGATGGCCCCGGATCAGTTCGTCGTGGTCAACCTGTCCGGTCGCGGCGACAAGGATATACACACTGTCGCCGCCATTGACGGCATCACCATATAAATACTGGCATACCAACACAGGCAGATATTGCTGCAGGAACAAGGGTCGGAAATTCATGAGCCGTATCAGTAAGACGATTGCCGGTTTGCAGGCGCAGAACAAGAAGGTGCTGATTCCCTATCTGGTCGCGGGTGATCCGCAAAAAGGGCTTACCGTTGAACTCATGCACAC
>JAUSMU010000118.1 GCA_030645995.1 Gammaproteobacteria bacterium
GATTCGCTCAACCACGCGTCGCTGCTGGACGGTGGCTGGCTGAGCAAGGCGGACTCCAGGCGCTACCCTCATTGTGACATGCCTGCACTGGAGGCCATGCTCGAAGCGAGCAAGGCAAACCGCCACCTGATCGTCAGCGACGGGGTTTTCAGTATGGATGGCGATCTAGCCCCGCTTCCGGACCTGGTGAGAATTGCCGGCCAGCACGGTGCGTGGCTGATGATTGATGACGCCCACGGCATTGGTTGTCTGGGCACCAGCGGGCGCGGGATTGTCGAAGCCTTCGTTGATCAAGACGAAAACAGACAGGCGGTAACCCAGGCAGACTTGCCGGTGCTGATCGGCACGCTGGGCAAGGCCTTCGGCGGCAGCGGCGCATTCGTGGTCGGCGACCATGCCTTGATTGAATACCTTATCCAGTTTGCCCGCCCCTATATCTACAGCACCGCGATGCCGCCCGCTGTTGCCGAGGCGACACGCACCAGTCTGCGCATCCTGCGTGACGAGCCTTGGCGGCGCACCCGATTGCAGGAGCTGGTTGACGGCTTCCGGCGCCGTGTCGCCGATCTTGGACTGCCCTTGCTGGAATCGACTTCTCCTATCCAGGCTCTCATACTGGGCGACGTGGAAAAGGCCCTGCGTGCGAGCAGCATTCTGGCCAAAGAAGGCATCCATGTATCCGCTATCCGCCCGCCCACGGTGCCCGTGGGCACGTCGCGACTGCGCATCACGTTCAGCGCGGCGCACACGGATGCGCATCTGGATCGCCTCATCAAAGCACTGGAAAGGGTGAGAGCTCATGTTTGAAAGGAAAACTTCGGCAGCTACAGCAACTGCGGTGTCCGCAAAACCAAGGACTGTCTTCATCGCCGGCACCGACACGGGAGTGGGCAAGACGCTGGTGTCGGCGGGTATTCTGCAGGCCGCCAACGCCGCAAGCCTGACCACGATAGGTCTGAAGCCCGTCGCTGCCGGGTGCGATGAGACCGAGCAGGGGTTGCGCAATGACGACGCCCTGTTATTGCAGAAATTCAGTTCGCTGGCGCTGCCCTACGAGCAGGTCAATCCGGTCGCCTTGAAGCTGGCGGTGGCGCCGCACATTGCGGCTGAGCAGGAGGGGCGGCGCATCGATATCGCGCGGGTGGAAGGCATGTGCCGTGGTGTGATGATGCGCCGTGCCGGACTCACTGTGATAGAGGGGGCGGGTGGCTGGCGTGTGCCGATCAATTCTCGTCAATTCCTCTCTGGTCTGGCGAAGGTTCTGGAGATTCCGACGATCCTGGTGGTTGGTATCCGTCTGGGGTGTATCAATCACGCTTTGCTGACGGCGCAAGCGATTCATCTCGACGGTGTCCGGCTGGCAGGCTGGATTGCCAATGTAGTCGATCCTGACATGGCATTTGTGGATGCCAATATCGAAGCGATCGAGTCTCGTTTGCACGCCCCTTGTCTGGCGCGCATACCCTATCTGACAGCGAGTGCGGGGCGGGTGGAGAGCGTCGCTCAACTCATCGACATCGGGGCTCTTTTGCGCGCCTAGCCCTGCAACCTGCAATTGACCTCTCCTCAAGTGCTGGGTACCTTAGGCGTCACATCCCGCAGTCAGTGCTGTGGGATGTGAAGTGCAATCAACCCACTCGTATTTCAATCGATTACTGAGCGTATTCCGACCGTATTCCGTGAGGAGTTACGTCGTCAGGGGGCAGGCAGTGGCAGCGTACAAGGCACCGATCCGGGACATGCAGTTCATCCTTCATGAGGTCATGGCGGCCGAAAAGCTATTCGCGCAGATGCCGGGAACAGCGGAGGTAACCACTGACCTGATGGATGCCATCCTCGAGAGTGCGGCGCAGATCGCCGAGGAGGTACTGGCTCCCATCAACAGAAGTGGTGACGAGGAAGGCTGTCGTTTCGAGAGGGGGCAAGTACATACTCCGACTGGGTTCCGCGAGGCCTACAAGGCCTTCGCCCAAGGCGGCTGGATCGGGCTGTCGGGCGACGTGGAGCACGGTGGTCAGGGCATGCCCAAGATGTTGGCCGTGCTCTTCGAAGAGATGATCATGGGCGCTAATTGCTCGTTTGCGCTCTACCCCATCCTGAGCGCCGGGGCGAGTCTGGCGCTGGCTCGGCATGCCTCTGCCGAGTTGAAGCAGGAATATCTGCCCAGGCTCTACAGCGGTGAATGGTCGGCCACGATGTGCCTGACTGAGCCGCATGCCGGCACCGATCTGGGCATCATCAAGAGCCGTGCGCAGCCGCAGGCGGATGGCAGTTACCTCATTACCGGCACCAAGATATTCATTACTGGCGGTGAGCACGACCTGACGCGCAACATTGTGCACCTGGTACTTGCCAAGTTGCCCGACGCACCGCCCGGCCCCAAAGGCATTTCTCTGTTTCTGGTGCCACGCGACCTGCCGTCAGGCGACGGGGCAACCGGGACACGCAACGGTGTCAGCTGCGGGTCCATCGAACACAAGATGGGCATCAAGGCGTCGTCCACCTGCGTCATGAATTTCGACGGTGCGCGTGGCTACCTTGTTGGCGAGATAAACAAGGGATTGACGTACATGTTCACCATGATGAATTACGAACGTCTTTCCATCGGCCTGCAGGGGATTGGTCTGAGCGAGAGCTCATATCAGACGGCGGTCGCCTATGCCCGCGAACGCGTGCAGGGGCGTGCAGCCACGGGTGTCACGAATCCGGCCGGGGTTGCCGATCCCATCATCGTGCACCCGGATGTCCGGCGCATGCTCCTGAGTGTCCGTGCCGATGTCGAGGCCGGCCGCGCCCTGGCGCTGTACGTGGCCAGTCAGCTTGATATTGCCCACTTCCATCCAGACGCCGTGGCGCGCAAACGGGCCGCCAGTCTGGTGGCCCTGCTGACACCAGTGGCCAAGGCAGCGTTTTCGGATCGGGGTTTCGAATCCTGTGTCCTGGCTCAGCAGGTGCTGGGGGGGCACGGCTATGTGCGCGAGTGGGGGCTGGAGCAGAATGTCAGGGATGCGCGCATCGCGCAGATTTACGAGGGCACCAATGGCATTCAGGCACTGGATCTTGCCGGCCGCAAGGTGGTAAAGGACAGCGATGGCATGCTCGATATTCTGGTGGAGGAAATCAACGATTTCCTTGAACAGCACTCGGAGTCGGCGCAGTTGCGGGAATTCCTCGCGCCACTGACGGCTGCCCTCGGGGCTCTGACGGCAACCACACACTGGCTCAAGGAAGCGGCAAGCGCCAATCCAGATGAGATTGGCGCAGCGTCCGCTCCTTATCTGCGGCTTGTGACGCTCGTTCTGTATGCCTACATGTGGGCACGGATGGCAAGAATTGCCTTGGCGGCTTTGGCTGGTGGTGTCAGCGAAACAAGCTTCTATGACGCAAAACTGAAGACCGGGCGCTTCTTCATCGCTAGAGTCTTACCGGGATATGCAGCACTGGCTGCGGAGATTCGAGGCGGCAGTACTACATTGATGGCTCTGTCAGTAGACCAGTTCTGATCCGTTGAGCCTTGCGCCTGGAAGGTTAAGCAGATTCAGTAGAGGGCTCAGATGACCCACTCGAAGGCGTCAGTGAGCAGGGCCTCATAAGTCTCCAGGGGCTCTTCCTTCTCCCCAACGATAATAAGGTTGCCCTCCCCGAACGGAATGATCTTGCCAGCGAAGCGCGGATCATTGACGTCAAAACGTGTCTTCACGGGCGAGCTGTGGACGATCAGTACGGAGACCGAACCCTTCGTTCCTTCCAGTACGATGTGCGCACCGGTGCCCGAGGCGAGACGGCAGCCGTTGGCAAACTTGATGTGCATGGTCTTGATGCGCTCGTCATCGCGCAAGTGGCCACCGGCCTCGGTGATCACGGCATTGATCTGTTGCCAGCTCAGGTCGTTGCCAGCGGTGTCATAACGCGGCTCCTCCCTGTACACATGCCGGAGTGCGTCGTCGTGCAGCTGGAGATCGGCGGCACTGGGGTTGGCGCTCTGGAGGCCAAGCGACAGGATGACGCCAACCGCAATCACCAGGCTGGCGGCCATCGCGTAATAGCTGGTCCAGACGGACGTGGCGGGGCGACTGGCGGCGGGCTTATGGCTCTTGAGTCGTGCTGCCAGGTTCGCAGGAATCGCCACCGCATTGATGGTTCCGACAATTCTCTTGTCCAGAGCCTGGATCTCCTGCACCAACTGCATCCTTTCCGGACTGGAGGATGTGGCAGCAACAAAGTCCTCGTCGGTATCATGAGGATTGGCCAGCGCGCGCTTTCTGAATTCTAAGTCATCCATCGTCATTGGACTCGTGTCGGGGTTGTCTTTCTGGTCTGGTCTTGTATGGAGCGTTCTGGTGCTTCAGTTTTCGAGGTCTGCGTCATCCAGATCATCATCTGAATCGCCGCCTGGAATGAAAATGCTCTTCAGCTTGCCGCGCGCTCTGAACAATCGTGTCATCACCGTGTTGTTGTTCAGATTCAGAATCTCGGCAATTTCCTTGCCACTGAATCCGCCGATGACCTGCAACAGCAGGGGTTCCCTGTAGTCTTTATCGAGGGTCGCGATGGCTTCGTGCAACATGCGGCGGTCAAGGCGCTGATCGGGCTCATTCTCGTCAAGATCCGCGATGCTCTGGTCTTCGATGTCGACGATATCGGGCCGGTAGCGCTCATAGAGCCTGGCATTCTCGCGGCGCAGAATCGTAAAAAGCCAAGCTTTTGCCGCCTTGTCGTTCTGAAGGCTATCCAGAGACCGCCAGGCGCGCAAAAAAGTTTCCTGTACGAGATCTTCAGCCAGTGCGCCGTTCTTGCACAGCCAATAGGCATAGCGATAGACGTCTTGATACAACGCATCGACAAGCGCTTCGTAACGCTCCTTCTTGTGTCTATCGTCCAAGACCGGGGTATCGCTCATTTCTTTTCGTTGTACCAGAAGGCCAAAGCTGGTGGATGTTCCGGCGCCGCAGGGGTTAGCCCGCACAGTTCCGGAGGAAATATTCGGGGGAGGTGCCAGTCGAGACAGGAGTTTGCCGAAATTAGCCAAGGGCGGCAAGTCATTTACTCGTGATGCATCCGACCATGAGGCTGATGTCCCGCAGTGTTGCAGCGCTGTTTTGGCGATCGACGTTTTATTTTGGCTGTAACGCCCGCAGGCCGCTATAATCGCGCCCCTGACCCAGGCGTGGATGCAGTGCAGGTGCGGACAGTCAGCACATAAACAGGAACGGAACACAATGATGACTAGAATTGCAGTGGCTGGC
Organism: Gammaproteobacteria bacterium; assembly: GCA_030645995.1. Classification (GTDB taxonomy): domain Bacteria; phylum Pseudomonadota; class Gammaproteobacteria; order Pseudomonadales; family Pseudohongiellaceae; genus UBA5078. Next base: position 5,247 of record JAUSMU010000118.1, read on the forward strand.
GCGGCAGGCCGTATGGGCAAGACGTTGATTGAGGCCGTCGTGAATCACGGCGCTGGATTGCAGGTAGCGGCCGGAACCGTGCTGGCCGATGATCCTGCGTTCGGAGTGGATCTCGGGCTGCTGGCAGGAATAAAAGCGCTGGGCGTGACAGCAGTTGGGCAATTGAACGGACTGGCGGACCAGTTCGATGTGCTCATCGACTTCACTTCCCGCGAGTCCTCGCTGGCGCACCTCCAATTCTGTCGTCAGCATGGTAAGGCGATTGTGATAGGAACAACCGGTTTCACAGAGGAAGAAAAGCAGGAGATCGTGGCGGGAGCTGTCGACATTCCCGTGATGTTTGCGCCGAACTACAGTGTCGGCGTAAATCTGTGTCTGAAGCTGCTGGATATGGCCGCCAGAGTGCTTGGTGACGATGTCGATATCGAGATCGTCGAGGCTCATCATCGTTTCAAAAAGGATTCACCTTCAGGCACTGCGTTGCGCATGGGGGAGGTCGTCGCGTCTGCGCTGGGGCGTAATTTAAGCGAGGTGGCGGTGTACGGCCGGGAGGGAATGAGCGACGAGCGTGATAGTAAGACGATTGGCTTCGCTACAATTCGCGCCGGTGACATCGTCGGTGACCACACCGTTATTTTTGCAGGGCTCGGTGAACGTGTCGAGATTACGCACAAGGCCAGCAGTCGCATGACGTTTGCCAAAGGTGCTGTGCGCGCGGCCGCATGGCTGCAGGGAAAAGGGCCAGGTCTGTACTCTATTGATGACGTGTTGTTTGGTGAGTGACAGAGGAGCAAGAGGATTTTAGTCGGCTGCGATGGAATCCCTTCGTAGACACCGGACCGCCAAGTCCCGTACAATGCGGCCTCAGTATGTTTACAACTGAGCACATAACGGGATTTACAGAAAAGCGGAATGAAGCGCTAGTTTCATTCCGCTTTTTTTCACCCGGATTTTGCGTTTTATCGGGAGATTGCATTGATTAATTCAGCAGTACTGGCATTGGAAGATGGCAGTATTTTCCGTGGCAAGGCCATTGGAGCGCACGGTATTTCGAGTGGGGAGGTGGTGTTCAATACCTCCATGACCGGATATCAGGAAATACTGACAGACCCTTCCTATGCACGACAAATCATTACGCTGACCTATCCCCACATAGGCAATACCGGCACCAATGCCGAGGACAATGAGTCAGGTAAAGTGTGGGCCTCCGGCCTGGTGATCCGCAATCTTCCCATGCTGGCCAGCAACTGGCGCAATGAGCAAACCCTTGATGATTTTTTGAAATCACGCAACGTCGTTGCCATCGCCGAGATTGATACCCGCCGCCTGACTCGCCTGCTGCGGGACAAAGGTCCTCTGAACGGTTGCCTGCTGACTGGCGATGCCCTCGTGCAGATGGGCGAGGAGAAGGCTGTCGCCGAGGCCAGGAAATTTCCCGGACTGAAAGGCATGGATCTGGCGAGGGAAGTCACTGCTGCCAATCAATATGAATGGCGCGAGGGGCTGTGGGATCTGGTGATGGGGCATCGCGAAAAGCCCATGACCAATCCCTTCCATGTAGTGGCCTATGACTTCGGTATCAAGATCAACATTCTGCGCCATCTCGCCGAGCGCAATTGTCGTGTAACAGTGGTACCTGCACAGACATCTGCAAGTGAAGTGCTGGCGCTTAAGCCTGACGGTATCTTCCTCTCGAATGGTCCAGGCGACCCCGAACCCTGCACCTACGCCGTTGCTGCGATTAGCGAGTTTTTGAACAGGGATATGCCCGTGTTCGGCATTTGTCTCGGACACCAGCTGCTGGCGCTGGCTTGCGGTGCAAAAACGATCAAGATGAAACTCGGGCATCACGGTGCCAACCATCCGGTGCAGAGAATTGCCGATGGAATTGTTGCCATCACCAGCCAGAACCACGGTTTTGCCGTTGACGAGGCGACACTGCCAGTGAATCTCAAGGCGACGCATCGCTCGCTGTTTGATGGCAGTCTGCAGGGAATCGAGCGGACTGATAAACCGGCCTTCGGTTTTCAGGGGCACCCTGAGGCTGGCCCTGGACCGCACGACATCACTTCGCTCTTCGATCGTTTCATCGACTTGATGAAAGCAAGAGCCAGTCGTTAAACCCAGATCATCGCCGGCGGCATGTCAGCTCCCGGATTGCGAACACTAAACCAGCAGCCTGGTCGGTCTGACCAGCCGGGCGCCACCTAGACCTACGGTTTGAATATGCCAAAACGATCAGACATAAACAGTATCCTCATCCTGGGTGCAGGCCCGATTGTCATCGGTCAGGCCTGCGAGTTCGATTACTCTGGAGCCCAGGCCTGTCAGGCTCTGCGCGAGGAAGGCTATCGAGTCATCCTGGTGAACTCCAACCCGGCCACGATCATGACTGACCCGGCCATGGCCGACGCCACTTACATCGAGCCGGTGACCTGGGAGATCGTTGAGAAGATCATCGCCAAGGAACGCCCCGATGCGATCCTGCCAACGATGGGCGGTCAGACCGCGCTGAACTGTGCCCTGGACCTGAACAGGCATGGCGTGCTCGCCAAATACAACGTCGAGCTGATTGGGGCCAGCTGCGAAGCCATCGACAAGGCCGAGAACCGCGAGCTGTTTGACAAAGCCATGAAGGCCATCGGTCTGGAGACGCCCGCGCACGGCATGGCGCACAACATGGACGAGGCCTATGCAGCGCTCGACAAGGTTGGCTTCCCCTGCATCATTCGCCCGTCCTTCACGCTCGGTGGCAGTGGCGGAGGTATCGCCTACAACAAGGAAGAGTTCATCGAAATATGCTCGCGCGGGTTCGATCTGTCACCCACCAATGAGCTGCTGATTGACGAATCGTTGATCGGTTGGAAGGAATACGAGCTGGAAGTGGTGCGTGACCGCAAGGACAACTGCATCATCGTCTGTACCATCGAGAACTTTGACGCGATGGGAGTGCACACGGGTGACTCCATCACCGTAGCGCCGTCCCAGACTCTGACTGACAAGGAATACCAGATTCTGCGTAACGCCGCGATTGCCGTGTTGCGCGAAATTGGTGTCGAGACCGGTGGCTCCAACGTCCAGTTCGGCATGTGTCCGAAGACCGGGAGACTGGTCATCATCGAGATGAATCCGAGGGTGTCACGTTCCTCTGCGCTGGCTTCGAAAGCAACGGGTTTCCCGATTGCGCGAGTGGCCGCCAAGCTCGCGATTGGCTACACGCTGGACGAGCTTCGCAACGAGATTACCGGCGGCGCCACGCCCGCATCGTTCGAACCGACTATCGATTACGTCGTCACCAAAATTCCGCGTTTCACCTTCGAAAAATTCCCCGAAGCCAATGACCGAATCACGACTCAGATGAAGTCTGTTGGCGAAGTAATGGCGATCGGCCGCACGTTCCAAGAGTCGATGCAGAAGGCGTTGCGCGGTCTGGAAGTGGGCGTGTCAGGTTTCGATCCGATTCTCGACACCGGCCTCAGCGACGCGATGGATATCCTCAAGCGTGAACTGATGGACGCTGGAGGTGAGCGCGTCTGGTATATCGCCGATGCCTTCCGTCAGGGCTGGACGGTTGAGACTGTCGCAGAGTTGACCGGAATTGACCCCTGGTTCCTGGTTCAGATTGAAGATTTGATGCATGAAGAAGCCCGCATCAGCAAGATGAAGCTGGCTGAGATTGACAGAGACACAATGTTTGGCCTCAAGCAGAAAGGCTTCTCGGATTCCCGTCTGTCTGCGCTGCTGGCCGTTCCCGAGTTGGATGTGCAGAAGCATCGTCATGCGCTCAAGGTCCGTCCGGTTTACAAGCGTGTGGACACTTGTGCGGCCGAGTTCGCCGCCGCGACGGCGTATATGTATTCGACCTATGAGGAAGAGTGCGAGGCGTTGCCCTCGAATCGACGCAAAATCATGGTGCTCGGTGGTGGACCGAACCGTATCGGTCAGGGTATCGAGTTTGATTATTGCTGCGTGCATGCGGCTTTGGCCATGCGCGAAGATGGCTTCGAGACCATCATGGTCAACTGTAACCCGGAGACCGTGTCCACGGACTACAACATCTCTGATCGTCTCTATTTCGAACCCGTCACCTTTGAAGACGTGACGGAAATTGTTGCGCTGGAAAAACCCTTTGGTGTCATCGTGCAGTTCGGTGGTCAGACGCCACTGAATCTGGCGACCCGTCTTGAGGCTGCAGGGGTGCCCATCATCGGCACGACGGCGGACGCGATTGACCGTGCCGAAGACCGTGAGCGCTTCCAGCAGATGATCCAGAAACTCGGCCTCAAGCAGCCTCCCAACTGTATCGTTCGCAGTTTGGATGAGAGTATCGCTGCCGCCGAAAAGATCAGCTACCCCCTCGTGGTCAGACCTAGTTATGTGCTGGGTGGACGCTCCATGGAGATCGTCTACAACGAGGAAGAACTGCGTCGTTACATGCGCAACGTCGTCAAGGTGGGCAATGACAGTCCGGTGCTGCTGGACTATTTCCTGAACGCTGCGATCGAGATCGACGTGGATCTGGTCAGCGATGGCAAGCAGGTTGTGGTTGGCGCGATCATGCAGCACATCGAGCAGGCGGGCGTGCATTCCGGCGACTCCGCGTGCTCTCTGCCTCCTTACAACCTTTCGGGTGAAGTGCAGGACCGAATTCGTGAGCAGGTTACCAATCTTGCCATGGAGCTTGGCGTCGTCGGGCTGATGAATACGCAGCTGGCGTATCAGGACGGCGAGATTTATGTGATCGAGGTGAACCCGCGTGCCTCGCGTACAGTGCCCTTTGTTTCCAAGTGCATCGGTGTATCGCTGGCGAAAGTGGCCGCGCGTTGCATGGCTGGCAAATCCCTGCAGGAGCAGGGTTTTGTGAAGGAAATCATCCCGAAGAACTTCGCGGTGAAAGAGGCCGTCTTCCCGTTCAACAAGTTCCCGGGCGTAGACCCGATTCTCGGGCCGGAAATGAAGTCTACCGGAGAGGTGATGGGCGTTGGCCGTACTTTTGCGGAGGCGTTCGCGAAGTCGCAACTGGGTGCCGGGGAGCAATTGAAGACAGGCGGCACCGTTTTCATCAGCGTGCGTGAGGCCGACAAGCCCCACGTTGTCGAAGTCGCTGCCAAGCTGCACGATCTGGGCTTCACTCTGATTGCCACCCAGGGCACGGCCGCTGTGATCGCCGAGGCAGGCCTGCCAGTCAACAAGGTGAACAAGGTGAATGAAGGGCGTCCCCATATCGTCGACATGATCAAGAATGAGCAGATCCAGCTGGTGATCAATACGACTGAGGGCAAGCAGGCAATCGCCGACTCGTCGATCATTCGCCGTACGGCCCTGCGTCACAAGGTGACATGTACCACCACAATCGCTGGCGCCTTGGCCGTGTGCGAGGCGCTTCTCTTCGGGGACAACCTGTCCGTCTATACCATACAGGAGCTGCATGCAGAATTATGAGAAAGGTACCTATGACGGTAGCGGGCGCAGAGCGCCTGCGAGCTGAGCTGAACGAGTTGAAATCCGAGCGACGGCCCAAGATCATTCAAGCCATATCTGATGCTCGGGAACATGGTGATCTCAGAGAGAATGCCGAGTATCACGCCGCGCGCGAACAGCAGAGTTTCTGCGAGGGGCGCATCAAGGAAATCGAAGGCAAACTGGCCGATGCGGAAATTATCGATGTCAGTCAGATCAAGCCGACCGGCCGCGTAATATTTGGCACGACCGTAACGCTGTTGAATCTGGACACCGACAAGCGGGTGGTCTACCAGATCGTTGGCGAAGACGAGGCGGATGTCAGAGCGGGGCGCATCTCCGTGGGTTCACCAATTTCCAGAGCCATCATGGGCAAGGAAATTGGCGAGGAGATAGTCGTTAAAGCACCGGCTGGTGATATTGAATACGAAATCGAGGCGGTCGAACATCTCTGATTCAACATCCGCCAGTGCTGATCTTCAGTGAGACTGATGGCGCAGAATGTTAGATAGCCTGGGGTTCGGTTTATCAGCGGCCCGATAGAGAACCGCTACATTCCCGATACTTTGCACGAGTTCGGCTCGTGAGGTCTCACAGATCTGCATGGTCAGGTCTCTTCTGGCGTCCCTGTCTGCTGCATAGATCTTTATTTTGATCAGTTCATGCTCGCTGATTGCGCGCTCGATCTCGTCAACCACGCCTTCGGTCAGCCCTTTCTGGGCAACCGTTACCACCGGGGAAAGGTTGTGCGCGATGGTGCGCAAGCGTTTCTTGTCGTTTGTTGCCAGTTTCATAAGCTTTTATCGCATCGATCTGTTAATTAAATGGGTCCCCGGACTTGCGGGAGGCGTCATTGTAGCCTAGCTTGGGAAATACACAACCGCGCGTCGGGAAGGCTAACCTTGGACAATGATGAGGGCTATCTTGTAATATCGCCCGAGGCTCCCAATATAAGTGGCACGAGCAAAACTGCTCTGCCATGGTCAATCTCTCCGGCGATGGTCATTATTGATCATCGGGCGGAAGCTGTAAAAGCGTAGCTGAGCGGGTTGCGATGCTGTCAAAAATTCAAAAACACAAGCAGCATGATTCAGGATTGAGTGACTTTCCTGCGTGTGCAGGGCAGTGGGCAGTGTCGGAGCTGCCTTGGAAAGACTCCGGATTTTGAGGTCACCCCAGCGGGCTGACCACGACTGACTTGTGTTAACTGAGATGGGGAAAATCCCTTGAACGATATGGCAAAGAATTTATTACTCTGGATGGTCATCGCCGCAGTCCTGCTGACGGTGTTCAACAACATCAATCAGGAGACGACCAGTTCTTCCGTCACCTATTCAAGCTTCGTCAAGGAAGTGCGGGCCGGGCAGGTGCGTTCCGTCACGATTGCCGGGATTTCAGTCTCAGGCCGCCGAATGGACAACACTCAGTTCACCACCACCATTCCAATGATTGGTGATGCACAACTGATGGATGATCTATTCGAAAACGGCGTTGAAATTGTTGGTTCCGAGCCGGAACGGCAAAGCATCTGGACACAGTTGCTGGTAGCAAGCTTCCCGATTCTCATCATTATCGGGCTATTCTTCTTCTTTATGCGCCAGATGCAGGGCGGTGGCGCAGGAGGCAAGGGTGGCCCCATGTCCTTCGGCAAGAGCAAGGCCAAACTGCTGGGCGAAGATCAGATCAAGGTGACGTTCGCCGATGTAGCTGGTGTGGATGAAGCCAAGGAGGACGTGAAAGAGCTGGTGGACTTCCTGCGTGAGCCTGACAAGTTCCAGCGTCTGGGCGGGCGTATCCCCAGAGGCATTCTGATGGTGGGGCAGCCGGGTACAGGCAAGACGCTGTTGGCCAAGGCCATTGCTGGCGAAGCCAAAGTACCGTTCTTCTCCATTTCCGGTTCAGACTTCGTGGAGATGTTCGTAGGTGTCGGTGCATCGCGCGTGCGTGACATGTTTGATCAGGCCAAGAAACAGGCTCCCTGCATCATTTTCATCGACGAAATCGACGCTGTTGGCCGACATCGTGGAGCCGGGCTTGGTGGCGGACACGACGAGCGCGAACAGACCCTGAACCAGTTGCTGGTGGAGATGGATGGCTTCGAAGCCAATGACGGAATTATCGTTATAGCCGCCACCAACAGGCCTGATGTGCTCGACCCCGCGTTGCTCAGGCCGGGTCGCTTTGACCGCCAGGTTGTGGTCGGGTTGCCCGATATTCGCGGCCGTGAACAGATTCTGAAAGTGCACATGCGCAAAGTGCCGATCGACGAGCGTGTCAATGCTGGCGTCATTGCGCGCGGCACCCCTGGCTTCTCTGGCGCCGATCTGGCCAATCTGGTCAATGAGGCTGCCCTGTTTGCCGCCCGTGGCAATCGCAAGCTGGTGACAATGGAAGAGTTCGAGAAGGCCAAAGACAAGATCATGATGGGCGCTGAGCGCAAGTCCATGGTTATGTCGGACAAGGAAAAGCTCAACACGGCATACCACGAGTCGGGTCACGCGATTGTCGGTCGACTGGTGCCCGAGCATGACCCTGTTTACAAGGTCAGCATCATCCCCCGAGGTCGAGCATTGGGCGTCACCATGTTCCTGCCGGAGGAGGATCGTTACAGTATCAGCAAGCAGGGGCTTCAGAGTCAGATCTGCAGTCTTTACGGTGGGCGTATCGCCGAAGAAATGACGCTGGGCATGGAAGGGGTGACCACCGGGGCTTCAAACGATATCCAGCGAGCAACCGACATGGCCAGAAACATGGTCACCAAATGGGGGTTGTCCGAGAAGCTCGGTCCGCTGACCTATGCTGAAGATGATGGTGAAGTCTTCCTCGGTCGCTCTGCCGCTTCTCATTCCAAGGCTCATTCCGGTGAGACGGCCAAGGTGATTGACGAGGAAATTCGACGCATCATCGACGAGTGCTACTCGCGCGCCAAGCGCATTCTGGAAGAGCACCGGGTGCAACTTGATTTGATGAAGGACGCGCTGCTCGAGTACGAAACCATTGATGCCGACCAGATAGCGGACATCATGGAGGGACGCAAACCCAGGCCGCCAGCCGATTGGAACAGCAGCGATTCCGGTTCAGGATCTGCGCGTGCCAGCGCCAGATCTGAGGACCCCAAGTCTGCGGACAGCACGATCGGTCGTCCGGCAAGCGAACACTGATTGATGACTGCATTCGCGCCCAGAGGAGCGGGCGCGAATGCAGCGTCTTGACTCTCCGCATAGAGCGACCTCTTTGAGACTGGGCAAGCATTACATCGATTTATCCACTCCCAGGGTGATGGGCATCTTGAATGCCACGCCCGATTCCTTTTCCGATGGTGGCAGGCTGCAATCCGTGACTCAGACCGGCGGATTTCGCGTGTCCGTTGATCGAGCGCTTCAACTTGCTGAAACGATGCTTCGTCAAGGCGCCTCGATAATCGATGTCGGCGGTGAATCCACGCGCCCGGGCGCCTTGCCGGTCTCCGAACAGGAGGAGATGGAGCGGGTATTGCCCGTGATAGAAGCAATCGCCACGCGCCTGGATATTGCGATATCTGTCGACACCAGCTCTGCGGGGGTTATGCAGCATGCAATAGCTGCCGGTGCGGGATTGATAAACGATGTCAGGGCTCTCGGTCGTCAAGGTGCGATGGAAGTGGTAGCTCCTGCCACGACCGCCGTGTGCCTTATGCACATGCGCGGACAACCTCTGAATATGCAGGAGCATGCGGAATATGGCAGTGTCGTCGACGAGGTTCTGGCATTTCTTGAGCAGCGAATTATTGCCTGCGAGAAGGCGGGCATAGAGCGTGGCAGATTGCTGGTTGACCCCGGCTTCGGCTTCGGCAAAACTCTGACGCATAACTATGAATTACTACGACACCTCGAACGTTTGCAGGTGTTGGGATTGCCGATACTGGTTGGGTTGTCAAGGAAATCGATGATTGGCAATGTGACAGGCAAGGGTGTCGAGCAGCGTCTTGCCGGAGGTCTCGCGGCAACCGTGCATGCACTATTGAAAGGCGCCACCATCATCAGAACTCATGATGTTGCTGAGACAGTGGACGCCATCAAAGTTCATTGCGCTGTCATGAGAGATTGATCAGAAGACATTGCCAGTACAGTGTCGAACAAAGGAAGTAAGAGGGAATGAAGAAAAAAGACAAGCGGGAAAAGAAATTCTTTGGAACCGACGGCATTCGTGGTCGAGTTGGCGAGCATCCGATTACGCCGGACTTCATGCTTAAGCTGGGCTGGGCCGCAGGCAAAGTATTTGCCAAGACCGATCGTGGGCGCTGCAAGATTCTGATTGGCAAGGACACCCGTATCTCCGGATATATGTTCGAGGCGGCATTGGAGGCTGGCCTCACGGCTGCTGGTGTGGATATCAATTTGTTGGGGCCCATGCCGACTCCCGCCGTTGCTTATCTCACTCGCACTTTTCATGCGCAGGCGGGCATTGTTATCAGCGCCTCCCACAACCCCTTCCACGACAACGGCATCAAGTTTTTCTCCGGTGACGGCTCCAAACTTCCAGATGAAGTTGAATTTGCCATAGAAGAATATCTTGAGCGCGAGATCACCACGGTTGATTCACAGTTCATCGGCAAGGCGTCTCGTATCAGTGATGCGAGTGGTCGTTACATTGAGTATTGCAAGAGCACGATTCCATCGGACATCAAACTCACCGGACTGAAGATTGTGGTCGATTGTGCGCATGGTTCGACTTACAACATTGCCGGCAATGTGTTCAAGGAGCTGGGAGCGACGGTGAAGACGATTGGTGCCTCTCCCGACGGGCTCAACATCAACGACGCTTGTGGGTCAACGGCCCCTGAACGGCTGGTGCAGGAAGTGCTCGCAGAGAAAGCAGATTTAGGCATCGCGTTCGATGGCGATGGTGATCGAGTGATCATGGTCGATCACCTGGGCAATGTGGTGGACGGCGATGAAATACTGTACGTCATCGCCAGAGATCGTCGTCGCCGTAATGTCGGCTTTGGTGGGGTAGTCGGAACGGTGATGAGTAACCTGGGGCTGCAGCTTGGCCTGGAAGCCTTGGACATCCCCTTTGTCAGGGCGAGCGTCGGAGATCGTTACGTCATGTCAGCGCTCAAGGAGCGCGGCTGGCAGTTAGGCGGGGAATCATCAGGGCATGTGATTTGTCTGGATGTGGCCAGCACAGGCGACGGTATAGTCGCTGCGCTGCAGGCTCTCTATGCAGTTGTCGGGTGCGAGACTTCGCTCTATGAACTGCGTAACAAAATGAGTAAATTTCCGCAGACGATGATCAACGTGCGGGTTGTCGGTAAGCCAGACCTTTCCAACAATGTCGCGGTCGTTGCGGCAGTTGCCGCAGTTGAGGCCAAGCTCGGAAAAAAGGGGAGAGTCTTGTTGCGTCCATCTGGGACAGAGCCCGTCGTACGCGTCATGGTGGAGGGTGAGGATGCTGCACTGGTTGCGCGGCTCGCCAGAGAGCTTGCCGATCAGGTTGCCGCTCAGGTGTCCTGATAATTTCTATCGGGGCGATTGCGAGAGGGTTCGCGAGGTTGCAAGCGCAAGGCAACTTGGTTATATTGGCGCCCCGTTTTCCCGATGTCAGATGTCATCCTCTGCACTTTCTGCACAAGGTAATGTGAATGCGCCGCAGCCTAGTCGCTGGTAACTGGAAAATGCATGGCTCCAGAGAATCAATTGCGGACTTGTTACAGGCGCTAATCAGGGAATCAGGGCTCGGCGTCGATGGGGTCGATTTGGTGGTTTGCCCACCTTTGCCATATCTGCAAATGTGTCAGCAGTTGCTCAGCGGCAGCGTTTGGCAGCTCGGCGCGCAGAATGTGCACAGTCAGCCGTGTGGGGCCTATACCGGGGAGGTTGCCGCTCCGATGTTGGCGGAGTTTTCCGTCCGCTATGTCCTGGTAGGGCACTCGGAGCGAAGACAGCTCGCTCGCGAGACGGATGCACTGGTGGCTGAGAAATTTTCCGCCGTGTTGCGACATGCGATGAGGCCGATACTGTGTCTCGGCGAGACGCTTGAGCAGCGAGAGTCGGGGCGAGCAGAAGAAGTGGTAGCGGCGCAGTTGAATACCGTTCTGGAGCACTCCGGTGTGTCCGCGATGGCTGATGCCGTGATTGCCTACGAGCCGGTCTGGGCAATTGGAACCGGGTGTACGGCGAGCGCCGGGCAGGCGCAGGAGATGCATCGGTTTATCAGAGAGTTGATGGCGCGACGTAGTGCCAAGGTAGCAAGTCAGATTCGTATCATTTACGGCGGCAGCGTCAATGCGGGAAATGCCCGCGAGCTTTTCGCCCAGTCTGATATCGATGGTGGGCTGGTGGGTGGTGCTTCGCTGAAGGCCGATGAATTTATAACGATTTGCAAAAGTGTGAGCTGAAGATGGAAACAATAGTTGTAGTAGTGCACTCAATAGCTGCAATTGCCATTATCGGCCTGGTATTGCTGCAGCAGGGTAAAGGTGCAGATGCGGGTGCGGCTTTCGGCAGCGGCGCGTCGCAAACAGTATTTGGCAGTGCGGGATCAGGAAACTTCCTGACTCGCTCAACCGCGATCGCGGCGACTGTGTTTTTTATCACCAGTCTGACGCTGGCAATCTATGCCAAACAGAACACCAGTGCCGGAATCATTGATGGGCTGCCCATCGTGAATCCTGGCTTGCTGAATCAGCCAGTGGCTCCTCTGTCCGACGTTCCACAAGTGGATGCTGGTCAGCTTCCCTCTGGCGTAACGGATGTGCCCGTGGTGAATGACACGGCACCTGTGGTGCCGCAAGGCAATTGATTGTTGTCAGTGGAGTTGTGGTAGTGCGGCAGGATGCTGCGATGCAAGAGTTTCAATGTGCGCCGAAGTGGTGGAATTGGTAGACACGCTATCTTGAGGGGGTAGTGACCCATGGTCGTGCGAGTTCGAGTCTCGCCTTCGGCACCAATTGAAAATGTACGAATTGTGTAGTGTTATGCGAAGGGGTGTTTGGTCTGGCGCATGTTTTATTTGTCGCCAATCAAGCTTCTCGCTTGACCGCAGAGCTCGCGCCTCTGTACAATTCGTGCCCCTGTGAATCGAAGTAGATTGTTGACTGTACACGCCAGTGGGTCAGCAGGATCGCAGGGAGAATCGTAGTAAATCAAAGATTTTATGATTTGTTGCGGGGTGGAGCAGTCTGGCAGCTCGTCGGGCTCATAACCCGAAGGTCGTAGGTTCAAATCCTGCCCCCGCTACCAATTCCAGAGTTCGGCGCAAGATGTTGATGTCTTGGGTAAGTCCGTCGCTCTGTCTGTTAGCAAGAAGATTGCGATAGATGTTTTAAAGAAAGCCCCATTAGGGGCTTTTTATTAGGCGTGAATTTTACGTCTGGGCCTTGGGTCCGAAGTTGGTGTTCGAAGTTTCTGCGGTAGTGCCGGGCTGTTATGCTCCACATCGGTCTCACGGAAGGTGATCCCGGTGCAAAAAAATGTATTTCAGGAGTGGGCCGCTGGCCCATTTTTTATTTGTGCGATGTGCTTTGCGCCGTCCGGTGCAGGGAGCAGGTGTTGAGTAACAGTATTGCTCTGGTTTCTGATTTGATCAGGCCAACGGTAACAGCCCTAGGGCTTGAGCTGTGGGGCGTGGAGCATGTTGTCCAGGGACGCTTCAGCGTCCTGAGAGTTTACATCGACAAGGGTGGTGACGGTGTCACGATTGACGATTGTGAAAAAGTGAGTCGTCAGATCAGTGGCATATTTGATGTGGAAGATCCGATTGCTGGAGAGTACACGCTCGAAGTGTCTTCGCCGGGTATGGACAGGCCGTTGTTTGAGCTTGGC
>JAUSMU010000134.1 GCA_030645995.1 Gammaproteobacteria bacterium
GGAGGCTTTGGACCGCGATCAGAAAAAGGCGCACGAAAATCCCTCCATCGGCGTACTGCTGTGTGCCAGTAAAGATGATGAAGTGGTGGAATACGCGCTCAGCCGAAGTTTGTCACCCGCCATGATCGCCGAATACCAGACTCAGCTACCCGACAAACAACTTCTTCAAGCCAAATTGCATGAGTTCTACCTGTTGAATATTGCAGAAGGGGAGGATTGATTGCGCGGAGCTGGCCCCGAAGTTTGTGAAAGAGCTTCACTTTAGTTAAAAGACTGAATCGCTGAAATCAGGCCGTTCCCATCAGTCAGCGCAGTCTGCTTGGCGCCGCTGCCGCAATCCACTTATTTCGTATGTTTCGTTTATTTCGTTTGTGGTAAGCTTTCGGCCACTATAAAACGAACGTTGGGGAACTGCCATGAAGCCGTCGAATGTCGCCCACCTGCCCACTCCTCAGGAAATGGAGCAGGCACAGGAATCAAGTCGTACGCTGTCCAAGTACGCCTCGGCTGAGCGCGTGCACGTGACTTTTCGCGGAAGTAACAAGGAATCCGATGAGCTGATACTGCCGGGCCACGTGCTGCAGATACTGCTCGATGTACTCGCCGAGATGGGCAAAGGCAATGCTATCAGCCTGATGCCGATCCATCAGGAGCTGAGCACGCAGGAGGCCGCCGCGTTGTTGAACGTCAGTCGCCCTTTCCTTGTGGGTTTGCTGGAAAAGAACGCGATCCCTTTCCGGAAAGTAGGAGCTCATCGTCGGGTGCTGCTGCGCGATGTGATCGCATACAAGGATTCAATCGATCAAAAGCGTGGACAATCACTGGATGAATTGACTGCGCTGTCCCAGCAGGAAGACATGGGGTATTAGTGCCGTTGGGAAATTTCTCGGTGATTTATGATGCTTGTGTTCTGTATCCCGCGCCGCTGCGAGACAGTCTGCTTCGCCTGGCGCTGACGGATTTGTTCAAGGCGCGGTGGACTGATCAGATCCACGCGGAATGGATGAGCGCATTGCTGCGGGACGGAAAGTTCAGCGCTGAGAAATTGGCGAAAGTACGTGATCTCATGGATGCGAATGTCCGTGACGCAAAAGTTGAAGGGTATGAGGCGCTGATAGAGTCATTGCAGCTTCCTGATCCCAACGACAGACACGTGCTTGCTGCGGCGATCCGGTGTAATGCGAATGCGATAGTGACTTTCAATCTGAAAGACTTTCCACAAAATGCGCTGGCACCATTCGGCATTGATGCGATTCACCCCGATGATTTCATTTACTACCAGATTGACATGGCACCTTCGCGCTGTTGTTCGGCTTTTAAACGTCAGCGTCAAGCATTGAAAAATCCTGCAATGGACGTTGATGAGTTTTTGGCTACCCTGCAACGGCAACAGTTGCCGCAGACAGTTTCCAAGCTCAGGGAGTTCATTGATTTTCTATAGAAGGCTGTGTTCAACGCGCGCTCCGAAGGGGCGGCGGGCAAGCCGACCTGGCG
>JAUSMU010000138.1 GCA_030645995.1 Gammaproteobacteria bacterium
GGACTCCTGTGCCTCTATCGATCGTGAGCCACACTATGCCCGACAAATATGGCATTGCTATGAAAGGATTCAGGCAAATTCTGAATAATGCTGGAGCTTTATCAGGTCCGGTGTTTCAAGTACGATGCGGCAAGATCGCTCAACCCCCACTCTCTTCCGGCCACTCGCTGGCAACTTCTGATCAGGATGAAGACTATGTACAAGAAGAAAAACGGTTTCAATCTGGCTGCGCTCGGGCTCGCGGGCTCGGGACTGCTGATGGCGGTGTTCGGTTACGTCAACGCACAAGGCGAAGCGCCAGAGGTCATTGAGACAGACTCGCACCGCTTTACGCGAATGGCTGAAGGAGTCTATCAGGTGACCGGCACCGGCACGGTGTATCTGATGAGCAACGCCCTGATGATCGTCGGCGACGAAGATGTGCTGCTGGTGGACTCGCACGTCACACCCAATGCCGCCAATGCCCTGCTGCGCTCCGTCGCCGAAGTCACCGACAAACCCGTCCGCTATCTGGTCAACACGCACTATCACTTCGATCACGCCCACGGCAATCAGGTGTTCCCCGATCAAGTGGAGATCATCGGCCACAGCTTCACCCGCACCAAGCTAAATGGCGAGATGGGCAACGTCCTGACCGAAGCCACCCACTTGAGTTTCACCGAGGGGGTGCCGGCGCTGGTAGAGAGCTTGAAGGCTCAGGTTGCTGCTGCGACAGATCCTGCCGAACGCGCCAAGCTGCAAGCCGATCTTGAGGTGCAGGAGGCGCACATGATTTCGCTGAGAGAAATCGTCCCCACCCCGCCGAACATCACGTTGGAAGACAAGATGACGCTGTACCAGACGCTGAGTGACGGCGACCGCGAGATCCAGTTGCTGCATCTGGGCCGTGCGCACACAGCAGGCGATGTGATGGTGTATCTGCCGCAGGAGCGCCTGATCTTCACCGGCGACGCGATGCTGCCATCACTCTCCTACATGGGTGACAGCTTCCCGCAGGATTGGGTGCAGACGCTGGAAGAACTGAAGAAGCTGGAGTTCGACATCATGCTGCCGGGGCATGGCGCGCCAGTGCAGGGTAAAGAGAAGATCGGTCACTTCCAGGCGTACATTGGCGACCTCTGGCAGAAGACCAGTGCCATGAAGGCGCAGGGCCTGACGGCGGAGCAGGTGGCCGAGCAGATCGACATGACCAACCATGCCCCCAACTACGGCCAGATCCGCGGCCCGGGTGCTGATGTCAGAGCCATCCGCCGCATCTACGCGCTCCTCGACGAATAATAAATTTGGGGTCAGAGTAAAAATACAGTGCTGTATTTTTACTCTGACCCCAAATATTTAGCGTCCAGCTTGAATTTCTGCCGCGATGCGCTGCACGTCATCCAGCACACGCAGCAGGTTGCCGCTCCACAGCATGCCGATTTGCTCTTCGGTGTAACCTCGGCGCACCAGCTCCAGCGTCACATTGAAGGTTTCGGACGCATCATTCCAACCCGCCACACCGCCACCGCCATCGAAATCGGAACTGATGCCGACGTGCTCGATGCCGATCAGGTCCACCATGTAGTCGATGTGGTTCACGAAATCCGCCACATTCACCGGCGGCGCCACGGCATCCACCTCTGCGGCAATGCGCGGCGCGGCCAGAGCATTCACCTGTACCATACGCTCGTCATAGGCGGTGCGTTCATCCTCGCTCAAGGCGCGCACGGCCGCACCATCCAACAAGGTGAAACCCAATTCCTGAGCAATACTGCCACGCAGGGCGGTGAGTGCCGCCAGATTGGCGTTGTTCTTCTCCGTATCCAGATAGCTGCGGAACGCAGTTGCCTGCACCACTCCGCCATTGTCGCGAATCGCCAATAGCTCTTCGTCGCTGAGGTTGCGGCTGACATCGTTCAGCGCACGCGCGGAAGAATGGGAGGCGATCACCGGTGCCCGCGTGAGCGCCAGCACCTGCATGTTGGCCTCCTTTGAGGGATGCGACAGGTCGATCATCAGGCCCCAGCGATTGAGCTCAGGCACCGCCTGACGCCCCAGTTCACTGAGTCCGTTGTGCAGCCAGACCCCGTCCGCCTCGCCCGTATTGGAATCGGAAAACTGGCTGTGGCCGTTGTGGGCCAGTGACACATAGCGGGCACCCTGCTCCTGAAAGCGCTGGATGTTGCCAATGTCGAGCCCCATGGAGTAGGCGTTCTCCACCCCGATCATCGCCACCTTCTTGCCACTGGCAGCAATACGACGCACATCCGCAGACGTGTACGCCATCTCGATGGTGCCCGGGGCGAAGCGCTCGGCCAGGCGATGAATGGCATCGAACTTGTCGACGGCATTGGCCATCGCCGCCGCATAACCCTCCTCCGTCAATGGTCCCTGCCCGGTATAGACAATGAAGAAGGCCAAGTCGAGCCCACCGCGCACCATCTTCGGCAGCGTCACCTGGGTGTCCAGATCCATGGTGTAGTTCTTGTCATCCATGAAATTCACGGTGTTGATGTCGGCGTGGGTATCCAGCGTGATGACGCGCTCATGGACGCCACGGGCGCGAGCCAGCAGCGCCTCTTCCGACTCAATGGTGGCTATCGGCTGCTGTGTTGCGGGCACCGCAGCCGGAGCATTCACAGGAGCAGTCGACGAAGAGGGCGTCTGTTCTGCGGGGCCGCAGGCGGTCAACAGCAAGGTGGAGAACAACAGACTGGCAAGTAAAAGGGGCTTGTGGCGTGATGAAGCAGGGCAGACAGCAGACAGACTCGACATGTATGGATCCCCGGCAAGTGAAGAAAACTGCTGGCCATGCTAGCAGCGCATGCCGGGTTTTGAAAGGAACATTCCCGGCTCAGTCGCTGATCTGGTAGGCGTTGCGCCCGCCGTTCTTGACCTTGTATAGCGCATCGTCTGCCTTCTTGAGCAGTATCTCGTGATTGTCTGTGCTCTTCGGATCGAAGATGGAAATACCAATACTCAAGGTCACCTGCAGTTCAATATCGCGCAGAACCAGTGGCACGTGCATGGCATCAAGCATCGCCTGAGCGACACGCTCGACATCCTGGGCGGAGCGAATCTCACTGAGCAGTACAACGAATTCATCTCCCCCCTGCCGTGCAAGCGTATCTGAAGCCCGCACACAACGGCGCAGGCGGTTGGCAACCTCACAGAGCACTTCGTCGCCAATATCGTGACCATGGCTGTCGTTGACACTCTTGAAGTAATCGATATCGACAAACATCAGCGCCATCAGGCGCTCGTAGCGACGGCACTGCGTGATCGACTGCGCCAGTCGATCGTACAACAATCGACGATTGGGCAGCCCCGTCAGCTCATCGTGTGTGGCCTGGTGCAGCACCAATTCCTGCAGCTCCTTGCGCTCCGAGATGTCTTCAATCTGAGACACATAATGCACAGGCCGATCGTCCTGATCCGTGACCATCGAGACACTTAATAGTATGTAAATGATGGTGCCATCCTTGCGGTAGTAGCGCTTCTCCATGTTGTAGTGGTCAATCTCTCCATGGCGCAGCTTTTCCAGAAGCTCCACGTCCAGGCTCAAATCGTCGGGGTGAGTGATCTCGTGGAAGCGCAAGCGCAGCAGTTCCGCCTCCGTGTAGCCGAACATCTTCACCACCGCCTTGTTGACCTGCAACCAATGGCCATCGAGGCTCACCAGCGCCATGCCGATCGGCGCTGTCTCGAAGGCGCCACGAAAGCGCCGATCACTCTCCAGCAGTGCCAGCTCAATGGTTTTCTGTGCCGAAATGTCAGTGTGCGTGCCGATCGTGCGCAAGGCCTTGCCCTTTTCGTCGCGGCTGACGACGGCACCGCGGGTCAAAATCCAGCGCCATTGGCCATCGCCGGTGCGCATGCGTATTTCCATGTGGATGGTGGAAATCAACCCGTCGACACAATTCTGAGCGGTTGCCATCGCAAACGCACGGTCGTCCGGATGTATCAGTCGCTCCCACTCAGACATGGTGTTGCCAATCTCGTCATCCCGATAATTGAGCATAGCCTTCCAGCGGCTCGAATAGATGACCTCCCCCGTCTGATTGTGCCAATCCCAGACCCCGTCACCCGCCCCTGCCAGCGCGGCCTTCCAGCGAAACTCGGTGTAACGCAGCTCGCGGGTCATCTGCGCGGCCTTGACCAACGCGCGCTCGCGACCGGTGACCAGCGACCAGACCAGAATGGTCAGCAGCAGGCTGAGGATGATGCCTGAGACGACCACCAGCGTTGGCGTGTTGCGCGCATTCTCCTCTTCGAAAATGGCAGTAGAGCGCACGCGCGCTGTCCAGGGTTGTCCGGCGATAGATAGATGCTCGACAGACTCGTACGTGGCCCTGCGCGCCCGCTCTTCGCTGCCCGCCGAACTGTAGAGCAGCGCCTCGGCTGTCATGGTCTGCCCGTCGTAGATCGACACCTCCAGACCTTCATGACCGTCGAGACGTACCCCCTGCATCAGGATGTCCATGCTGAAGGGGGCATACACCCAACCCAGCAGGGTTCGTTCGGACGCGCGATTCACCTGCCCGTTTCCATACACCGGCAGATACAGCAACACGCCCGCCACCCCCAGGCGCTCAACGTCCTGCACCAGTGTCACTTTGCCGGAGAGTGCCGCCACGCCGGAGGCCGCCGCACGATCCATGGCTGCACGACGCACAGGCTCTGAATACATATCAAAGCCGAAGGCATTGAGGTTCACTCCGCCAAATGGCTCGATATAAACGATGGACGTGTAGACATCCCGCGGCCCGGCCGGACGAATGTCATAGTTCGGAAAACCTTCGGCGCGCACCGCTGCCAGGTGCGCCTGCAAATCGGCGGCGGGGACACGCTTGGAATAGGCGACTCCCAGTATGCCGGGAAAATATTGTGCGAGACTGAGGGCGTCAAAATACTCGGCAAACTCCTGCCGATTGACCTCTTCCGAGGCGGCGAACAATCCCTGAACTCCCCGCAGCACCTGCTCGTAGGTCGCCATGCGCACCTCGATCAGCGCATGAATCTCCTCGCTCTCAAAAGCAAAATGCTCCTGTTCATCAATGCTCAAATTGCGAGTGGCGTTCATCCACAGGACGAAAGTCACCAGCATCGCACTGACGAAGACGAGCCCCGTCAATGCCCAGACATTGTCGCGTGCCGATTTTTCCAGAGTCGCTGATGAGATGGAGGGCAGTTGCATAGTTGAGATTGTAAGGCTTCGGACCTCGGGCGGTATAGCCCCTTCGGATGCTGCAGGCAACACTGTTCCAGAAAGCGTTTTTAGCGCATGATCCACGGCAATTCCGGCAGACCCTGCCGACCAACAACACTCGAGAATCTTCGTGCATAGTCCGGCACCGCTTCAGCATTACTACACGCCCGCCACCGCGATTGCCGTCGTCATCGCCAACATGGTGGGTACCGGTGTCTTCACCTCCCTGGGCTATCAACTGATCGATATTCAGTCCTCGTTCGTGTTGCTGCTGTTGTGGCTGGTTGGCGGGCTCGCAGCCCTGTGCGGCGCGCTGACGTATGCCGAACTCGCGAGCCGCCTGCCACGTTCGGGCGGTGAGTACAACTTCCTCAGCCAGCTCTATCATCCGGCACTCGGCTTCGTGACGGGATGGGTGTCCTTCACGGTCGGCTTTGCCGCACCGACGGCGCTGGCCGCCATGACTTTCGCCGCTTATCTGGACTCATCGGTCAGCCACCTCTTTCCCATCAACAGGATGGCCGCTGCGCTGCTACTGGTGGCCATACTGACCATCGTGCACGGCCGCAACCGCCATGCCAGCGGCGGCCTGCAGAACTGGTTCACCATGCTCAAGGTGCTGTTGATTGTGGTGTTCGTCACCCTGGTGTTCCTGTTCACGGCCGAACCACAGACGGTGAACCTGTTGCCCTCGACTGGAGACAGCACGTTGATCGGCAGCAGTGCCTTTGCCGTGGCACTCATCTATGTCAATTACGCCTACACCGGCTGGAACTCGGCGACCTACATCACCGGCGAGATCGCCAATCCGGACCGCAACGTGCCCTTTATCCTCATCGCCGGTACCAGTGTCGTGATTCTGCTGTACATGGCGCTCAACGCCATCTTCCTCTATGCCGTGCCGCAGGAATTGCTCGTGGGAAAACTGGAGATCGGCGTCATCGTCGCCCAGCAGACCTTCGGCACCACGGGCGCGCTGGTGATGGGCGGCGTGCTGTCGTTACTGCTGATCTCCACGGTGAGCGCGATGCTGATGGCGGGGCCGCGTGTGCTGCAGGTGATGGGCGAAGACTTCCGGCTGTTTCGACTGCTCGCCATCAAAAACAAAGGGGGCGTGCCGCGCACTGCCATCTATACTCAAGGCGCGCTGAGCATGCTGTTCATCGTGACCTCCAGCTTCGAATCCGTGCTGGTGTTCTCTGGTTTCATCCTCGGCCTCAGTTCGCTGACCACCGTGCTCGGCGTGTTCATCCTGCGCCATCGTCAGGGCGATGGAAGGCAAGATGGCGACACCGGCTATCGCACCTGGGCCTATCCGCTGCCGCCACTTATTTACAGCGCCATCATGATCTGGACGCTGAGTTTCATCACCGTCAACCGCCCGCTGGAGGCCGCCGTCGCTGTGGCCATTATTGCGGTGGGCTTTGGGTTCTACTTCGTGACGGAGAGGCTGCAACACCCTCAACAATGACATCATAGGCAGGTCGCAAGACTCGCTGTAATTACGCTGTCACGGTAATGGAGTATCAAGTGGCTACTTGATATTTCTTTATCGGTTTCGTCAGTCGAGGTCAGCGATGTTTCTCCCCCCGCGTGCATGGTTAGTTCTTTTTTCTTTCTTCCTGAGTGTGTCCCTGCACGCTCAACAGCCAGCTAATCAATCAACAACCCCCACTGTCGAAAATGTGGTGCTCGTGACCCTCGACGGCTTGCGCTGGCAGGAGGTATTTCGCGGTCTCGATGCACGGCTGCTCGCCGACGAGCGCTACACGAGCACGAAGGAAACGCTGGAAGAAAAATTCGCGAGCACTGCCAGCAAGAGCAGCGCGGAACGCCTGCTGCCCTTCCTGCACGGTGTGGTATTTCAGCAAGGCAGCGTGCTCGGCAATCGCGACGCAGGATCGTGCGCGCGAGTGACCAACCCTTGGTACTTTTCCTATCCCGGCTACAACGAAATCCTCACGGGGTCGGTCGACAAAGGCATCGATTCCAACGCCAGCATTCTCAATCCCAATGTCACGATGCTCGAATGGTTGCAGAAGCAGGAAAGCTTTCAGAATCGCGTCGCGGTGTTCGGGTCGTGGGATGTTTTCCCGTTCATCTACAACACGCAGCGTAGCGCCATTCCCGTGAATGTCGGCCCGCGTGCCGCACCGGACAATTCGTTCGAAGAAATCCTGAATCAATTGCATCAGGACATCCCTTCCCCATGGCCGACTGTGCGTCTTGACGCCTTCACGCATCACTACGCCCTCTCCTACCTCCGCAATCACCAGCCGCGTGTTCTGCATGTCGCGTATGGCGAGACCGATGACTTCGCGCATGACGGCGACTACGATCAATACATCATGGCTGCCAACCGCACCGATCGCTTCATCCGCGAGCTGTGGGATTTCTTGCAGTCGGAAGCGCAGTATCGCGACAACACCGTGCTGTTCATCACCGTCGATCACGGGCGTGGCGAAGAACCGCTGGAGACTTGGGAACACCATGCCAGCAAGGAATCCCTGACGGGCTACATGCAATCGCTTGCCGAGTACGAGGAAGGCATCGTCGGCTCTGACGCGATCTGGATGGCGGCGCTTGGGCCGGGCATTGTCGGCGGTGCTGGCAGTGGTCCTGATGTTACAAAGAGCGCGCCCGGGAATTGCGCAGGTGCCAATCAGATTGCGGCGACTCTGCTGACGCTGCTGGGCCAGGATCATCTTTCCTTCAACCCGCAGGCGGGGGCTCCGCTTACCGAAATGCTGGCTGCACCATGAGTCAATTGAAGATCAGCAAACGGCAATTATTGAAACTCATCGGGCTTGGCTCGCTCGCGTTTTCGGCCCGGCCTCTGCTGGCGCAGGAGTCACTCACGCGCATCGCGTTCGGCTCGTGCCTGCATCAGGACAAACCGCAACCAATCTGGGATGCAGTCATCGCCGCCAATCCGCAACTCTTTCTCTTCCTCGGCGACAACATCTACGGCGACAGCGATGATCCTGAGGTGCTGGCAGCACAGTATCGCAAGCTCAGTGAGCAACCGGGCTTTCGGCGACTGCAGGAAATGACGCAGTTGCAAGCCATCTGGGACGACCACGATTATGGCCGCAATGATGCCGGCGTCGAGTACCCGAGCAAGGAAGCGTCCCGTGAACTGTTCCTCGATTTCTGGCAGGAACCTCTGTCCTCCCCTCGCCGCAGCAGACCGGATGGCATTTACACCGCCATCACTTATGGTCCGCAAGGGCGCCGTACGCAGATCATCATGCTGGACCTGCGCTGGAATCGCACCGCGTTGACCGCCGTGCCGAGTGAAACCGAGCAAGCCGCTCGGGTGGCGCAAAACATGGGGCCCTATGCTCCAGATTTATCGGCAGACGCTTCTCTGTTGGGCGCCGCGCAATGGCGCTGGCTTGAGGAGCAATTGCGCGAACCGGCCGAGCTGCGCATTCTCTGCTCCAGCATTCAGGTGCTGGCCGAGTTTACCGGCTGGGAGTGCTGGGCGAATTTCCCTGTGGAGCGTGAACGCCTGTTGCACCTGCTCGGCGAGACGACCTCCAGCGTGAATCTGATCATCAGTGGCGATGTGCACTGGTGCGAGTACAGCCAGCTCTCCTTGTCGCCTGACAGAATTCCTCTGGCCGAACTTACCTCCAGCGGCCTTACCGAAACATGGGAAGCCATCAGTCCCAACCGCCACCGGGTGGGTGAGGCTTATGCAGTGCCCAACTTCGGACTGATTGAAATCGATTGGAGAGGCAGAAAGCCTCGGTTGCATCTGAGTGTCAGAGACCAGTCCTCGGTTGCGTTGATCGAGCAGCGCTATCCTCTTCTCTGATTGTATGAATCGGCAAAACAAAAAGGCCACCCTCGTCGCCGCGGGTGGCCTTTTTACTAAGGTTTCACGCTAGCTTCAGAACGACGCCTTCACCGTCATGAACATCTGTCGTGGAGCACCTGGCAGGATCGTCTGCGCGGTACCAGTCAGATCGGAGTTGCTGAAGCCGCCGCTGCCGACAGTGGAGATGTAATCCTTGTCCATCAGGTTGGTGACATCCAGTTGCGCGGTCAGATCCTTCAGTGCGCCGAGATCGCCGAAGTGATAACCCAGCGCCACGTTGACCATGCCAAAGCTACTGACAGAGCCTTCGTTCAGATAGGTGTACTGACGCTCACCAGTGTACTTGTAGCTGAGTTTTGCGAAGAGCGTTTCTGTTTCCATTGCCAGCTCTGAGTTGAACATCCATTCCGGCGAATCCACCACGGTCTTGCCGCCAGTTCTGATCACGGTCGTCCCGCTCATGAAATCATCTTCGTATGTGGAGAGGTTCAAGCTCGCAGAGTTGTACCAGCTGAACATGTCATTGAGCTGCCAGTTCACGCCAGACTCCAGACCGGTGGTCTTCACGGCGCCGACGTTGGCCAGCGCGTTGAAATTACCGATGATGGCGGAGCCCTGCTGAATCGCCAGCAGACGGTCATCAAACATCACATGGTAACCGGTGACCACGCCTTCGAGCACATCGGTGCGGAAGCGCCAGCCCAGTTCCATGCTGGTCGACATCTCCGGCTGAATGGTGCTGCGAATGGCATTGAAGCCAGCCTGTGATGCGGAGAAGGGTGAGGTGCCGGTGGCGGAACCGATGAACGCGCGCACGTTGCGGGCAAAAGAACCGAACAGCTCGTTGCGCTCGTTCAAGTCATACACGAAGCCAGCCTGTGGCAGGAATTTCTCGTCTGTGTTGATCTTGCCAGTCTTGTTGTCGCCGACAACAGTAGTTGCCTTGACATCGACTTCGACGCTTTTGAAACCCAGCTCCAGACGCAGGGCATCTGCAACCTGCCAGGTGTCACGCACGTGCAGCTGTAAGGTCTCGGTGGTGAAGTCATATTCCCACTGCGTGAAAAAGGGATTGCGCTGGAAGTCCTGGAAGGAACGGCTGGGGACAGTAGAAGAAGATTCCCCGTAGAAACGTCTGGCCTGAGTGAAATCGTTGTCCTCGGTCCAGATGCCACCGCTCAGAGTGTGTGCGCCCATTTCGAGAGAGAGCGTGGAAATCAAACCACTGCGGTCGATCTCATACTCGGTGGTGCGGATAGACAATGGCGCGCCGCCGGGCGTGGCCACATACGGAGTGCCCCACAAGCCCTGCCCTTCGTTGTCATGGAAATATGCCGTGGTCTTCCATTCCATGTTGTCCTGCAGTGGCATATCGAGCGTGACATAGGAGAGGTTATCTTCACGCAGACCTGCCGCGTTCCAATACGCATCGTCCTGACTCTTGACGCCGCCGGTGAGAGTGCCACGAGCCACCGCTATCGCACGGGCGTAGTCCGGGGCGTAGTTGTCCCAGTCGCGGCCCAGGCGGGAAATCATTTCCTTGGACATATCCTGGTAGTCGATCTCGGCGCGATCAGAAGTGTTGTAAACGCCGGTGACTGTGGCTTCGCCGATGGATTGCACGAGTTTGAAATTCACAAACTTCTGCTCCTGGGCACCCGAGCCTTTCCACTTGTCGGTCTCCTGATTGGCAACGCTCA
>JAUSMU010000159.1 GCA_030645995.1 Gammaproteobacteria bacterium
CCGCCTAGCAGAGGCGGAGTGCCGGTGCTAGGATAGCCCTCAAATGAGTCTGATAAAGTAGGTGTAGAGTCTTTTTCAAGTGCTTGAACTAAGGAAGGAAAAGCAGGCGAATTCGCGATTAGCAGGACGTTCCAGGCATTAACCAAACTGTTTCAATTGAGTGATTAAACTGTCAGTGACCAAGGGTGTAATACATTATGAAAAGCATGACTGCGATGAACGCAAAACGTAAACAATCAGGTTTTACCATTATCGAACTGGTAGTGGTCATTCTCCTGCTCGGTATCCTGACTGCGACTGCGCTGCCGCGGTTCATGGATGTAACAACAGAAGCTCACGACGCGGTAGTGGACGCAGTACAAAGCGGATTGCAGACCGGCGCTGCTCTTTATCACGCTCAGTGGGTAGCAGAGGGGCAGGGCGAGACAGCTATTACTACATTTGGCAGTCTGATGCCCAGTCCAGAGGGCTATCCGGTTGGTGATACGGGCGGTACTTCTAATACTGAGCTGGATCTGCATGCAGAGTGCGTCAACATCTTCACCGATCTGTTGCAGGAAGGTCGGCCCTCACTATCAGATGCATTCGTAGCACATGCAGCTGGCGATACCGCGAGCGGCGCGGCAGCACTGACGCAGCTTGACATCGACGCAGCTGTGGCCTTGGGTTCAGATTTCATTTCCAAGTACATAGCAGCCGACCAGTGTCAGTACACGTATATTGCTGATCCACAGCGTCGAACAATTGCTGACGACGTGGTACCTGCGCTGACTTATAGTGTTAATACTGGTGCAGTTGTCTCCAGCGACCTGTAAGCCAGTTGGAAAAGAGCTGTTCACTTAAAGCGGCCAGGGTGATTTTCACTCTGGCCGCTTTGCTTTGTGGATACATCAACTCACTAGCGCTCTCATAGTCTGCAAAGTATGAGTAATTCATTATCACTCCGCAGCGCTGCTCGAGGTTTTACCCTGGTCGAGCTGGTAATCGCGATCTTTATCATCGGGATCATCTCGGCGGTGGCCATGAGCCGCATGCTCGAAGGCGACATCTTCAACGCCTCGGTCGTGCGCGATCAGATCATTACCCTCGCTCGCTCGACACAGCAGCAGGCGCTCGGCCGTAGCGATGTCGCGCTGATTCTGCGGACCAATGGCGATTCTCTGGAATTGCAGACCGTCGAAGACTTTGTCGACGAGAATACCTTTACCGAACTGCAGTTGGCGACCATCGACATCCGTTCCGTGGCGCTGGCTGGCGACGTGAATGTCACCGACAGCTGCGGGGTAACCCCGGGCACCGACGCCATTGGCAACACCGAGCCCATGGTCATTCAGTTCAATGAGCTGGGCGATCTCTTTCGCGGGGGCGTGACCAACAACGTCGGCTATCCCATCACCGCCAACACAGCCATGCGCATCTGCGTCAACGACAATCCCCTGAACTCGGTCTGCCTTTCACCCGCCGGGTTTGCGTTTGCGGGAGATTGCCAATGAGGGCTGCAAGACAGAGCGGGCTTACCTTGATCGAAATGGTATTGACCATTCTGATCCTCTCCATTGCGCTGGTGATGATCTCGGCTGTTCTCTCCGGCGGCCTTGGGCGCAGCTCGGATACGACGCAGGAGCTGCGCTCCGTGGCGCTGGCGCAGAGTTATCTCGATGAAATCCTGGGCAAGCGCTTCGACGAGAATTCCGCGCCGCGCGGTATTCCTCCCTGCTCTGCGGCAACCGTAGCCTGCACCGTGGCGGGTTCATTCGGGCCGGACGGTGGCGAGTTGAGAGAAGACTATGATGATGTCGACGACTATCACGGGCTGGACGAAGGGGATGGGCAGGTCAATCCTCTGCAGGATGCCGAGGGCGCCACTCGCACGGGGTATGACAACTTCCGAGTACAGATATCTGTGCGCTATATAGACATAGGCGTCGAGGAAGTGAATCTGGGTGTCGCAGCCAATGACCTCGATGACAACGAAGACGCCAAACTGATAACGGTCACGGTGAGTTACACCGCCGATGCCAGCGGGGTGAGCTACAGTGCTTACAAAGCGAACTTCTAATCGCGGGCGGGGGGTGTTCGCACAGGCGCAGCGGGGGTTTACGCTGGTGGAGATGGTCATCACCATCGTGATTTCCTCCATTCTGGCGGTCGGGGTGCTGGATTACATCGCCGACAGTACGACGGGGTTCCTGGTGAGCGCCAACCGCAGTCGTCTTGCCAGTGGCGGGCGTACAGCGCTGGATCGCATGACTATGGAGTTGCATAACGCCCTGCCGAACAGTATCCGCGTGACGGCCGCCACTCCGAGCGGCGATCAATGCCTGGAGTTTGTGCCCGCCCTGAAGGCGACCACCTACGTCAATCCTTCCTTTTCTGCCGGTGGCAGCGCCTCCTTCGAGGTGATCAATTTCAATCCGCTGACGACCTATGCCTCCCCGGCCGGGATCTACGCAGTGATTTATCCGATTGATACCGATGAGCTCTACAACTATGACGACAACCGTGGCCCCTTGGCACTGGTGGACGCGATCAGCGATCCCAGTGGAGCCGACGGCGTCATGACCATCGGCTTGAATGCTGCGCACAGGTTCGAGCGACGCTCGGCGCTGCAGCGATTGTTTCTGGTGGATCAGCCGGTCAGTTTCTGTGTCGTCGGCGACAAGCTTTACCGTTACCGCGACTACGGATTCACGGCCACGCAGTGCGACACCGCACTGCCAGGATGTCTGTTGCCGACTACGCTGCCGGACCGTGCCGTTTTCGCCGACAACATCGACAACACGGGCCTGAGCGCGTTCACCATGTCCGACGCCACCCGTCGCCGCAATGCGGTGGTGTCGTTCGACCTGAACATGACCAGCCAGGGCGACACGGTGCGGCTCAATCACGAGGTGCTGATTCACAATGTACCCTGACAGATTACCTCATACGCGGAAGCGAATCGCGGCCAGACAGCGCGGCATTGGCATTCCGGCGGCGCTGTTCGTCATTACGCTGCTGGCCCTGCTGACGGCGGCCATCAATCTCTTGGTAGGACAGAATGCGGAAGTCTTCGAAGAGGAGATCAGCCTGACGCGCGCGTACTATGCGGCCGAATCGGGGGCTGGGTTTGCGATCAATTCATTGTTTCCGCCGGAGGAGTTTCCGGCTTACGGAGGCAATGCGGAGTGTGCGGCGGGGCCGCGTCTTTATGAGTTCACGGTGGCAGGATTGAGCGTCTGCACTGCATCGGTGACCTGCTCGACAGACGCGACAGTGTCGGGCGTGGATTACTATACGATCCGCAGTACCGGCACCTGCGATGATGTTTCCCGCACGGTGCAGGTGCGCACCAGCTCGGAGTGACACCCGCAGGCACATCCATTATTCTGGCCATTCATACTATTTGGAAAAGATGAGTCATGCGCCTTAGCGAGACAGAAAAGCAGGTGATCAAGCAGGCAGCCGTCCGGTTGGACGCCAATGCGCGGGTTTACCTGTTTGGTTCGCGAGTCAATGATGCGGCTTTCGGAGGAGATATCGATCTGCTGATCGATTCGGACCAGTTCGATCTCGAACGTACCGCGCAGTATCGCTGGGAGCTGATGTCTCAGCTTGGTGAGCAGAAGTTCGACATCGTCAATGCCAGACGCGCCAGCAAGGAATTTGTGGCCCTCATCCGCTCCCGTGCGGTGGAGCTCTAAGATGTCGTTGAGTGAAGAAAATCTGAGCAATCAACTCCGACTGCTGGAGCGTGCACAAAGACAGCTGGCTACACGCGCCGGATTCTTTGAATTAAGCGAAGCAAAGCTCTGCCATGAATTGGCAGAGCTTTGCAGCAGAGCCGGGTGGTGGCCCGGCGGGTCTTAGACCGCGCCCACCACAACGAAAATCGCGTACACCACGCCGAGAGTGACGACGGTGGTGACGCTGTAGATCAAGGCGTTATTGACACCGACCTGAGTGCGGTAGGGATCAAAACTCAGGCCCTTGTCACTGGCACGGTGGCTGATGTCACGCTGCAGACGCATCTTGTAGTTGTCGAGTTTTTCTACCAGGCGCCAGCCTGCCTTGGACTCTTCAGACATCACTTCTTCAATGTTCTGGACCTTCGCAAACAAGGGGGTCGTTGACTGTACGATTTTGTATTCCAGTTCCATCATGTGCTCCAGTTCGATTTACAGACTATTGATTGCAACAGGGCAGGCGGCATGACGCTGCGCAAGCCTCTGGATATTAATATCTCAGACTGACCTGAATGGGATGTATTCTGTGCGCCGAGCGCTGATTTTGCAATGATTTAGAACTTACGCGGTGGGACAATTAGGGACAATTTACGGAAGATTTTCCAAGCTATGGCGGTATTCACAGTTTTAATCCGATAAAATGGCTAAGCTTATAAAATCACTGGCAAATCCGACTCCTGGACCTGGAAGGAGTCATGCGCTGTAATCGTGTACTTTTACGCTCGCTTTCCGGTCCTTTGTTGACATGACGTCCTCACCATTATCACCCAATGTCCGTGCAGAAAGGCCTGCTGACGTGCGCTCGTGCAGCACTTTGCGCAGTGCACTGTCGCGGGCGTTCATGCTGGGTGTGTGCTTTTTCAGTGGCGTTGCCTTCGCGCAGATTCCCGGCCCGGTACCATTAACGGGTACCGGTGGTGCCGAGTCGAATTTCGCGCCTTCGCTGGTGGGAACCGGCGGAACCATCTCTACTTTCAACACCTACACCATTCATGAATTCACCGCCAGCGGTACCTTTGTGCCTCCAGATGGCGTCACGCAAATCGACGTGCTGGTGGTTGCTGGCGGCGGTGGCGGCGGTGGCGACCGATATGGTGGCGGT
The DNA here is from genome assembly GCA_030645995.1 of Gammaproteobacteria bacterium. Taxonomy (GTDB): domain Bacteria; phylum Pseudomonadota; class Gammaproteobacteria; order Pseudomonadales; family Pseudohongiellaceae; genus UBA5078. The sequence continues at coordinate 4,828 of JAUSMU010000159.1, forward strand.
GGCGGTGGTGCGGGTGGTGTTATCTGGCAGACTGCGGTTGCTGTGCAACCGAGTTTCAGTGTCACCGTTGGCGCAGGTGGTATTGCCGGGTCTGGCACTGGAGGTGATGGTGGCAGCTCCAGCGTTGCAGGTTATACCGCGGTCGGTGGCGGTGGCGGCGGCAAGAGTGACAACGGTGTTGCGGGTCGTGCTGGTGGTTCCGGTGGCGGTGGCGGTGCCAGGCAATCGAATCCGGCTACTATCGCGGGGGGTGCTGCCACCGTAGGGCAGGGAAATGTCGGCGGTGCCGGTCAGGGTACGACTACCGCCGCGCAGCGTGGCGGTGGCGGTGGCGGCGCGGGCGGCGTGGGTGGAATCGGGACGTCAGGGGTGAGCGGCGGTGCAGGCGGCGTGGGCGTTGATCGCAGTGCCGAACTCGGCACCAGTGTAGGCGTTGCAGGCTGGTTCGCAGGCGGTGGTGGTGGCGGTTCCAGAACCGGCACTGGAGGTGCCGGTGGTACCGGTGGTGGTGGCGCGGGTTCGGTGGCAGGCACGGCCAATACCGGTGGTGGTGGTGGTGGCGTTTCGGGTACTAGCAATGGTAGTTCTGGAGCAGTCGGGGGATCGGGTGTTGTAGTCATCCGCTATGTAACCCCCACAGCGGGGGCAGACTACCGAGTACATAGTTTTACAGCGGGAACGTCTTTTACGTCCCCCGCAGGCATTTCTACAGTGGATGTCGTGGTAGTCGGCGGCGGTGGTGCCGGCGGTGGTGATCGTTACGGCGGTGGCGGTGGTGGCGCCGGTGGCGTGCAGCGCAATCAGAGCCAAGCAGTGACCGCAGCAGGCAATTACACAGTCAATATTGGCCCTGGAGGGACGGGAACGACGGCTAGTGGCGGGAATGGCACCCAGTCGTCTTTCGATGCATTCGTTGCTATCGGTGGCGGTGGCGGGGGGCGAGGAGATAGCCCGGCCACCAACGGCGCAGCGGGGGGTTCCGGCGGCGGTGGCGGTGGCGGTGCCGCCAACACGACAGGAGGCGCTGGCAGTCAGGGTAACGCCGGTGGCGGAGGGATCAACGGTGCCAACGGCGATGACAGAGGCGGCGGTGGCGGTGGCGCGGCTGCAGCCGGTGGAACAGGATCGACCACGACCGGCGGTGCAGGTGGCAACGGCTATGACTTCAGTCCTGTGTTCGGAACTGGATTCGGTGTCAGTGGCGCGGTAGCCGGTGGTGGTGGTGGTGGCAAGCGTACCACTGGTGCAGGTGGTATTGGTGGTATTGGCGGTGGTGGTGCCGGTGGTCTTGCAGGCGTCGGTACGGCAGGTACTGCCAATACTGGCGGTGGCGGTGGCGGTGTGGGTGGCGCAAACAACGGCCTGACCGGATCCAATGGTGGTTCGGGCCTGGTTGTGCTGCGTTATCGACCAGCCACCATGGAGATTATCGACCAGCTGTTGTCCCCCTTCACTGTCATGTCGGGCGCCGTGTTTCCTCAAGACATCGTCATTGAGATTCTGAATACCAATGGCACTCCTGTGGTGGGTGTTGACGTGACAGCGGCCGTCTCCTTCGGACCAGGGACGCTGGGCGGGACAGTAATTGTGGCCACTGATGTCAACGGACAGGCCATATTCAACAATCTCAATATCACCGCTGGCACCGGCACGCACCGCCTCAGTTTTACAGCTGAAGGGTCCAGCGATCTGGTAGAGACCAATGATTTTACGGTGCTGGAGTATCACTTCGAGATAAGCCACGCCCTGACAGCTGGCGTTTGCACCGCCGCCACGCCCGTGACCATCAGCGTATTTGATCAGACCAACGCGCCTGTTCTGGACTATACCGGCACAGTCACCGTCAGCAATGACCTGAATCTTGGCGATTACAGCCTCAATACCGGTGGCGGGACCTTCGCCAACTTGACAGCAAATGATGGCACTGCCGAGTACACATTCATCGACGCTGACGATGGCGTGGTCGTGCTCGACTTTACGTCGACGATCGGCACCTATGTCTTCGATGCCAATTCCGGCTCGATCGCCACGGCGAACTACGCGATCAATCTGGCCGTGCTGGCCTGCGAGTTTCGCATTTCACATGACCTGAGCGCCGGGACCTGTGCACCCGATCAGATTACGCTGGGAGTTTACGACTCAGCCGGCAATGTCGTCACCGGCTATGTGGGCACCGCCACGATTACCACCGCAGGAGTGACGGGTGGCAACTGGACCAATACGGCAGTGCCGAGTGATGCCAACGGCACCCTCGATAACGGTACAGCAGGGGACGGCACTGCCACCTATGTCTTTGTGCCTGCCGACGCGGGCACCGTCATTCTCAATTTCCAGAGCAATGCCGGTACCGCCAATTTCGATGTT
>JAUSMU010000161.1 GCA_030645995.1 Gammaproteobacteria bacterium
AAGTCAGAGAATTCAAGTTCCAGCGCGGAGGGAGTGCGCAACACCTCGCCGGTCAACGGACTGCTGACCAGCCCGTAAAGACCGGAATTGAGCTGGGAGAAACGCGGTTCACGCAAATCCTGCAGAAAGTAGAACTGGCCCTGTTCTTCTTCGACTACAGAAAGCAGCACATAAATCTGCACCTGCAATTGCTCGGCAACACCCGCTTCGATACTGCTGCGAAACGCGCGATCGAGTACCACACCGGTCAGGCCAAGGAAGATGCACAGGAGAACACTGACAGCTGTCAGCAGGCGGGTCTGGAGGGAATAGTCAGTACCGGAGGGATCAGGAGTCATCTCTAATCATTTGTTGCCGTCATGCCTCGCCTCGGAAGCGGTAACCCTGGCCCCGGATAGTCTCGATCGGCTTCAGCATATCGTCAGGGTCCAGCTTCTGGCGCAGTCGCCGCACGAACACTTCCAGCACATTACTGTCGCGATCATAGTCCTGGGCATAAAGATGCTCGGTCAATTCGGTTTTCGAGATGACCTGCCCGGGATGCAGCATCAGGTATTCGAGCATCTTGTATTCGTATGCGGTGAGATCGATATTGCCGCCATTCAGCGTGACACGCTTGCTGCTGGTATCCAGCGCTATCGGCCCGAACTCGATCACCGGTTTGGAGAAGCCGGCAGCGCGACGCAGCAGCGCATTCAAGCGGGCCAGTATCTCCTCCAGCTGAAAAGGTTTCACCACATAGTCGTCTGCGCCAGCGTCCAATCCGCCGACCTTGTCCTGCCAATCGCCACGGGCTGTCAGAATCAGAATGGGGAACGTCTTGCCCTGGGCGCGGATCTGGCGGATGAGAGAGATGCCGTCCAGCAATGGCAGACCCAGATCGATAATGGCAGCGTCGTAGTCGTACTCCGTCGCAAAATAGAGTCCCGCCTTGCCGTCCGCTGCATCATCCACGACGTAACCGTGCTTGCTCAGCCCCTGGGTGAGTTGCTGGCGCAACAAACTCTGATCCTCGACCACCAGAAGACGCATGAGCTTACTGTTCCCGAGTAATGGCGCCGCTGACCGCGTCGACATACAAAGTGTAAATGTTGCCTTCGTTATCCATGCGCACACGATAGAACAGCCCACCGCCCTGCTGCACTTCGTTGATGCTGATGACATTGCCAGGATAGCTGGCACGCACCAGATCCAGTGCCTGACGCTGGGAAATCGCGGCCGGTTGAGCACTCTGCCCACGGCGATCCTCTCGGGGAGCATCACCCTGTTGCGGCAACAATCCCTGCTGGGCCTGTGCGCTGGGAACGCCCAAAAGCGGGGCCGTCAGCAGGACCATCAACAGGGCCGTGAGCGTCGACACAGCAGCGTGACCGAGCATCCGCCGACCGACTCCAAGAAATCGGCACAACCGGCATGTCAGCGAATATGACTTCAACACAGACCCTCTCCAAATAAGCTGCGGGGGACAGCCTGCCAGTCAAACGAGCCTTCACTGACTCCTGAATTGACCTTAGAACACAGGCTGAACATTGACTCTGATGCGCACCTGAGAGCCGGGCTCCTCGTCCATCCGCACAGAATACTCTTCATCGTTGTAGCGGTAGCGGACGTCGTAACCCACCACACGCTCCTCTTCACGGTACTCGTAAACAGTCTCGCATTGACGCACAGTCTCATAATGACCACTGCGCTCGCGACTCCCATTGGCGTTGACTATATCACGTCCAATGGAGTGCCCCAACACCGCACCGACCACGGCTCCTACACGTCGATTCGACTTGCCGTGTCCTACCGCATTGCCGAGCGCGCCACCGATGATGGTGCCAATGATAGCCGGGGTATTGCTGTCCGAGCGGTCGCGACGGTGGACGACTACTTCTTCATTCCAACACTCTTCGCGCGGCGTCGAAATCTCCACGGTCTGATAGATTGGACGAGAGTCGATCACAGTCGCGTACTCGTAAGAGGTTCTTTCTCCCGAAGAAGCAAACACGGGCGCCGCCAGCAAAGCCAGCACAAGGCCCGTGCCTCTCAGTAATGACTTTCTCACCATAGTGTTTTTTTCGAAGGAATTATTCAGCGTCTGATTTTTCATAGGCTCCTGACCTCACTCTTGAAGAAACCCTGCATTTTGGTGGTAGCAGGGCAATGGCGTGAACCCGATGAGCAGCCCCATCGAACTCTTGTGCACATAATGAGGATCGCAAGCTGAATACTCCCTGAATCAGTGACGCGAGAAGTAGCACCCGAAGATGTACACTGCAGCAACAAAATGGAGTCGAATGCGTGGGTTTGATTTATCAGCAAACCTCGTTAGAATTGGCTCCTTGAGGCAGACGAGACTCCCGGTCAACCGGAGGGAATTGCTGACTTCAGTGAATAATAATTATAAGCAGCCAAGAGAGTATCCATGTCCAACTTCAACAAGCCACTGATTATTGCCCCGATTGCCACCGCTGTTATCGCCCTGCCAGTTTTACTTCTCAACATCCAGTTCAGCAATGCCACTACCCTGGCGAGCATTTTCATCGTCAGCCTCAGCTCTGCCCTGCTGGCAACGCGCACTAGCAAACCGCGCGCCCGACGCCAGGTCGACGAAAACCGTATCCCTTATAACCAGTCCAAGCGTGAGAACGGCAGCGTGAAATGGTTCAACGCCAGCAAGGGCTTTGGTTTCATTACGCGCGACAGCGGCGACGACATTTTCGTGCATTTTCGTTCCATCCGCGGAGAGGGCCACCGGGTACTTCACGATGGCCAGCGGGTAGAGTTCGCGATCAGCGAGGGTGACAAGGGCCTGCAAGCTGAGGACGTTGCAGTCGCCAAATAACACGACAGGTCGCAGTCCTGATCTGCTTACCTGAATTGTCATTACTTGAGTTGTCACTACCTGCATTGTCACTAATAGTGCGGAGGCCTCTCATCCAAAGGGGCATTCGCATTGATTCTGTCAGGCAGGTTGTCCATGACATGCGTGATTCGATCTCTGTGCGACAAGACTTCTCTCTGCAGCAAGTCGATCTGCGTCTGCTGGCGAGTCACGACATCGTTGAGTTCGCGCAGCAGATCCTCTTGAAAGGCGAACTGCGACTGCAGATCGAACAACTGTTCGAGCAGTTGTTCCAAGATCGATTCCTTGCTCATTCTTTGACCGTCGGCGCATTTGAAAGGGTGCCAATTAAAACAGATCGGATGATGACCTGACCATAGCACTTTTTTTTGTTTCGACAGTCGTGCAATAATTTCGTAACTTTCGCTGTCAATATGTCGGCGCCGACAGTTAATCCATAGGCCATCGCAGGAATTGCCCCAATGCAGAAACCGCCCGTAAACTGGACCAATACCCTCCTGTTTACCTTGACACCACTCTTCGCCGTGACTCTTGTGCCCTGGTATGGGTTCACGCATGGCTATGACCTCTACGAATGGATCTCCTTCGTCCTGCTGATGGGCTTCTGCGGAATGTCCATCACTGCAGGCTATCATCGACTCTGGTCACACAAGTCGTACAAGGCGCATGCCGTATTAAGATTCCTCTATGCTCTGGGTGGTGCCTGTGCGCTGCAGAACGACGTGCTGCACTGGGCTTCCGACCATCGTCGCCACCACGCCCATGTCGACAATGACGACAAAGACCCCTACTCGGCAGGCCGAGGGTTCTGGTTCTCACACATTGGCTGGATTCTGCGCCACTACGAAAGCGGCAAGGAAGACTTCTCCAACGTCAAGGACCTGCAGCGCGATCCGATCGTGGCTTGGCAGTACAAGCACTATCTAAGTCTGGTACTGCTCATGAACATCGGTCTGCCGGTGTTGCTGGGATTTCTGAATGGCGACATCATCGGCAGCCTGCTGCTCGGCGGGCTGCTACGGCTGGTGTTGAGCCAGCACGTCACCTGGCTGATCAACTCCATCGCCCACATCTGGGGCCGTCGGCCGTACAGCGACGCAAGCTCGGCCCGAGACAACGGCTTGCTGGCGCTGGTGACCTATGGTGAGGGTTATCACAACTACCACCACACCTTCCAATGGGATTATCGCAATGGCATCAAATGGTGGCATTACGACCCGACCAAGTGGTTCATCCGTGGTTGCTCCTTTGTGGGATTGACCAGCGACCTCAAGCGCATCTCGCCGGTCGTGATCGAGACCGCCCGCCTGGACTTGCAGTTCCGCCGCGCCGCCGCGCGCTGTGAGTCGCTGCGCAATGCCGACAAATGGCAACAGCGCCTGGAACTGGAATATGAACAGATGAAGTCGACGTTGCAACTATGGGCTCAGCACCAGCAGGCCTGGTACGAGGCGAAGACCACCGAGTTGCAGGAAAAGTGGAACCACTGGGAACACCTGCAGATTCGAGACAGCTACCGCGAAGTGGGCTTCCGCCTGAAAATTCAACGCCAGCGCTGGCACCAGCTCATTCAGAGCTTTCCCGCGATGCACGCAGCGTCACCGGCCTGACCCGGCATAGAGAGTGACATGACGAACAGAGACATTACCGAGCGCCACTCTTTCAACAACTGGAGTCTGCGAACCCTGTTACTGGCGTGCGCCTTGACGCTGAATGCGAGTCTCGCCCCCGCTGCCATGGCGCTGGAACAGGGCGAGCAAGCCCCGGATTTCACACTGCCGGACATTGAGGGTGGCAAGCCCGCCATCAGCCTTTCCGCATTGCGCGGCAAGACCGTGTATGTGGACTTCTGGGCATCCTGGTGCACACCCTGTCTGCGTTCGATGCCGCTAATCAATGAGCTCTATGCGAAGTATGGCGAGCGTGGTTTCGAAGTCATCGCGATCAACGTCGATGATCCCGTCGACGATGGCCGCGAGTTTCTGCTGGACACCCCGCTCGATTACCTGATCGCGGCCGACACGGAGAGCAGCGTGCTGGAGCAGTATGGCGTCATCGGCATGCCCACTTCCTACCTGATCGATCCGCAGGGAGTGGTGCGTCTGGTGCACATGGGGTTCAAAGACAAGGACATCGAGGTTATCGAGAAGGAACTCACCCAGGTCCTGGACGAAGCCCGGCCCTGAGCCCTGCTGGTCGTTACTGCAAACTTCAGTACAACAAGCGTAATGGCGGCTCGTCCAAAGCCGCCATCTGTTCCCGCAGCTCCAGAATGTGTTCTGCCCAATAGCGCTCGGTGTTGAACCACGGAAAGCTCTTTGGAAACGCCGGATCTTCCCAGCGACGCGCCAGCCATGCGCTGTAATGCATGATTCGCAGTGTGCGCAGAGCTTCAATCAAATCCAGCTCGCGCGGATTGAAGTCGTTGAATTCGTTGTAGCCCTCGATCAGCTCCAGCAGTTGCCCC
>JAUSMU010000162.1 GCA_030645995.1 Gammaproteobacteria bacterium
ATCCAGGTTGGCATCAAGAGTCATGGCGCCGGGAATCTGGCCGCGATAGACCAGCATCTCGGTGCCAGCGCTGATCGCCGAGCACAGCGTTTTGACAAGCAGTTCACCGGCCGCTGGCATCGGCAATGATTGCTCGCGCACCTCCACCGCGAAGGGTTTCGTGAACCACAACTGTTGCACTGTTTGTGGTTTCGCCAGCGAGGAATGATCCGCAGCCGAACTCATGAAGACGCCTCTTCGTAATGTAAATTGCCCCACAGAATCACATCGTCTCCGAGTCGATCACTGAACACCGGCGCGATCTTCGGCAGCTGCGCCTTGACCGCGATGCCCAGATCGCCGACGGCCTTGTAGCCGCCCACCAGTATCGGCGCCACCGTCAACACCAGTGCGTCGACAAGCCGCTCCCGCAGGAAGGCGGTGATGACATTCGCTCCGCCCTCCACCATCAGGCTGCGAATGCCGCGGCGGCGCAATTCACGCAGCGCCTCGTGCAGACAGACATGTCCTTCGGCGTTACCCGGCAGGGTAATGATCTCCAACGATGAGTCGACCAGCTCTGCACCGCTGCGACTGGTGAGCACCCAGCAACGCTTGTCGGCGAGATGGCACAGCCGCGCTGCCGCAGGAATTCGCAACTGACTGTCGAGCACGATGGGTTGTGGATTGGGGCCGGGAGGAGTCGGGCCAGACCACTGCCGCACATTGAGCTGCGGGTCATCCGAGAGCACCGTGCCGATGCCGACCAGAATGCCGTCGTGCTGGCTGCGCAGGTGGTGAGTCAGACGCGTGGATTCTTCGCCACTCAGGGCGAGCGGCTGGCCGGTTCGCAGTGTGATGCTGCCGTCCCAGCCCTGCGCATAACTAAGTGTGACAAACGGCCGTTCGTGCTGGGAAAAACGCTCCCGGCTCGCCGCCAGCCAGCGCTCAATTTGCTGATTGAGGTGCATGGGGTTCACTGACTTTTTTTTCGGAGGCTGGCGCGGAATAACCAGACCTGGGGGCCAGCAGATGATCCATGCGGCGAGCCTTGGTCAGCAGGTACTGTTCGTTTTCGGGATTCACGGCACCTTCCAGCGACACGCGCGCAGTCACCCGGATTCCTTCGGCCTGCAGCGCTTCAATCTTCAGTGGATTGTTGGTCATCAGGCGCACCGATTTGACGTCGAGATCGTCGAGGATGCGTGCCGCCAGCGAGTACTCACGCTCGTCCGCCTTGTGACCCAGCATCAGGTTGGCATCAACAGTGTCGTAACCTTGATCCTGAAGATTGTAGGCGCGCAGTTTCTGCAACAGACCGATGCCGCGCCCTTCCTGGCGCAGATAGACGATCACACCCAGCCCTTCGCTGGCGACCATCGCCATGGAGCGGTGCAACTGTTCGCCGCAATCGCAGCGCTGCGAGCCCATCACGTCCCCGGTGAAGCACTCGGAGTGGATGCGCACCAGCACATTTTCGGACTGTGCCAAATCTCCCATACAGAAGGCCAGATGC
>JAUSMU010000178.1 GCA_030645995.1 Gammaproteobacteria bacterium
CCGATGCTGGCATTGGCCTGAATCTGGGTGATGCCCTCCAGCTGGTACTCCACCGGGTCTTCCACGGTGATGATCTTCTGCTGCTCGCTGTTGATCTTCTCCAGCGTGGCGTAGAGCGTAGTGGTCTTGCCGCTGCCGGTCGGGCCGGTAATCAGAATCATGCCGTGGGGCTGAGTAATCAGGTGTTGATAGATGCCGAGGATGGCTTCCGGCATGCCCAACTGTTGCAGGCTCACCGCCGTGTCGCTGCGATCCAGAATCCTCAGCACGATGGATTCGCCGTGCACGCCGGGCAGGGTGGAGACCCGCATGTCGAGCTGCTTGTTGCCGATGCGGGAATCGATGCGGCCGTCCTGCGGCAGACGCTTCTCGCCGATGTCCAGCCGCGCCATCAGCTTCAGGCGCGAGGCCACGGCGGTGTGAATCTTGATCGGCAGGCGTTCGATGCGGGTCATGATGCCATCCACGCGGCAACGCACGTCCAGATAGTCCTCGTTGGGCTCGAAGTGAATGTCACTGGCATTCAGATCCAACGCCCGCGCGAAGAGGTGGTTGACCAGCCGGATAATGGGCGCCTCGGAGGCCAGGTCCTTGAGCTCCTCGTCGTCTTCGAAACCGGAGACGAAGACGTCCTCAGTCTGGTCGATCTGTGGCGACAGCTCGGCGCGCCAATGCTTCATCAGCCGCGAGACTTCGTCGCCCTGACCAATGCGGAAACGCACGGGGTTGCCGACGATGAAACGGATCTTGGCGCGCAACTCAATGCCCGGCAGCGTGTTGTAGACCAGCATGCCGCTGTCGTTGAAGTCCTGCGCCGGGGCGATGCCCTCGGGCTCCAGCAACTGCCCGAAAATGGGAAGAGTGATCGGTGCTCGGCTCATGGATTCATCCCGCCGCCCCGGCAGCCGGGGCCTCCGCCGTTCTGCTGAAACCCACGACCGTGAGGGTCCCGGCGTACTGATTGCGATTGCGACGGATGGCAAAGGTGCTGACGCCCAGGCGTGGGCTGGACTGCTCCAGCCGCTGCAGGAATGCCATGATGTTGCGCTGGTTGTCGGTCAGTATGGTGATCTCCTGCTGCACCAGCACCCAACCATCGGTCTCCATCGCCTCGGCCAGCTTGGTGCTGGTGACGGAAATGCCGGTCTGGTTCGCATAGTCGCGCACCACGCGCTGAATGTTGGCGCTGATCAGAGGCACAGAGCCACCCTGAAAGAGGTCCTGACCCAGACTCTGCAGGCGCAACTCGGTCTGCTGGCGGCGCTCCAGCCACTGCTCAGAATCGGCAATCAGGCGCTTTTCTCTCTCGATGTCATTGCGTGTCTGTTCGATGAACGAGGCGCGTTCACTGTATTTTGCACGCACGCTCGGCCACCCCTGCGTGAGGGCAAACACGACCCCCACGGCCAGTGCGGCGAACAGAATATTTTTTTCCCGCTTGGTCATCTTGATTCCTTGATCCCCATCAGCGTCTCACTTCCGGAAAGTACCTTTGCCGGTAGCCGTCAAAGTCGACGGTGCTCAGACGCAGGTCAATATAGTAGCGGTTGTTGTTGGTCGCACGGGCGAAGTCCACCCCCGTGAACATGGAGTCCTGCTCCAGGCGTTGCAGCAGGCTCTGGGGATCATCACTCTCGCCCTCAATCTGCACGCTGCCCTCATCGACCTCCAACGAGGTCAGCACGCTGGGGCTGAGAACTGTCTGCAACTGCAGCAATGTGGCGGAAATGTTCTGTGCCGGGAACTCGGTCAGCACGCCCCAGCGCTGTTCAAAATCGCGCACGACGGCTTGGTCAGCACGCGCAGTAGCGGAAAGCTCCCGTTGCTCCGCGAGGTCGGCCAGAAGGCTGCGTGCCTGCAGGGATTGGACGAGAAACGGGCTGACTCCCAGCAGCAATACCACTACCGCCGCGATGGCAGCGCCGACGAGGCGCTTGCCTTTCTCCATCTGTTTGCGCACCGCCTGCGCGCCCGCTGGGATGAAGCTGTAGTCACGATTGGCGACGATAGTGCGGGCGAGATCGACCCAGGCCTGTGCAGACTGCAAGCTCTGTCGGGTCAATGCGGCGGACGGCTTCGCCGCCGTTGCCTCCAGCCACTGCCTGCGCAGCAGTTCGTCCTCCAGATCCGCTCTGTCGATCTGCAACCACTGTGTCAGTACGCCATTGCTGAAGACCAGTTGCGTCAGAGTAGTGGCATCACCGTCCTCGATCTGCAGCTCGTCGGCGTCGCTCGCCTGACTCGCTGCGGCCAGCGTTCTGGGCATCACGGATGCCAGGAAGAGGCCGTGGGCTGTGAACGCCTCAAACAGCGCGTCCAGGCGATTTTCATTCATCCACAGTACGACATCGGTGCCATCGCTGTGGCTGGCAGCCGTATTCACGGCGAACAGCAGATTGCCATTGTGGCTCGGCAACAGCACCGCCGTTTGCAGCTGCAATGCGGAACGCAGATTCTCTCTGGCCACGCCCGGCATGCTGATGGTGGTAGCGATGAACTCTGCAGCGGGCAGGAGCAACAGAACCGAACGCTCGGTGATCTCATGATTCAGCAGCTCGACGGCAGCGGCGGCAATGGAGGTGCTCCACTCGCTATCGGTCGTCTGATTCAACTGGCGCCAGGAGCCGTTGGACAGGTCATACAGACGGTCGTCATGCACCAGCAATACGGTGTTCACCTGCCTGAGCAGTTGCGCCCTGGCGTTGGCCTGGAACAGCGTTCTCAGGCTGCCCGGCAGCCGCTCCTTGAGGGCCTGCTGCCAGTTATGCGTAGTAATGGATGTCATGTCGCGCGCTGCAGGTGAATGAGATTGCTCTGTGGGTTAACCATAGAGGTCTTGATAACCGGACCTTTGTTATTGGTACTCTTGATAGTGGGACTGAGGATACGCCCAAAAAGTTTTAGAGGTGGCGAATTTTGCGGGACTTTCGGAGGCGAGCACCGCATTCTCAAGCAGTTCCCTTCGCTGCGGTGGCAATGCAGACACGATTGCGCCCCTGTTCTTTGGCACTGTAGAGCGCCTTGTCGGCACGATCAAAGACCAGGTCCGAGGTGTCTCCGGGCTGGAAAGCAGCCACACCGAACGACATGGTGATCTGCACCTGTTTCTCTTTGAAGTGGAAGGGACATTGTTCAATGGCTTGCCGCAACTTGTTGGTCAGCCGCTCGGCATCTTCCAGCGATGTATTGGCCATGACGATGGCGAACTCCTC
>JAUSMU010000181.1 GCA_030645995.1 Gammaproteobacteria bacterium
TGCGCTGGTCTATTATTTATTGCTGGATACCGATGCGAGGATCGCTGCTGAACAGATGGCGTGGCTGCAGAGCAATGCCGATGCCGCTGTGTTTGCCGCCCTGCAAGGGCTGATTGAGAAGCGGCAAGTGATCAGTGCGGAGATTCGTCTGCCGCTGGTATGCCTGTGCCTGCCAGTGCTGCGGCAGCTGAGCGCGGAGCAGTACACGCCGTTTCGGCAGAACTTGCAGGCACTCGTGCTCTCCGATGGTAAGACCAGCCTGTGGGAGTGGGTGTTGCAGCGAGTGGTTTTGCAGCAACTGGACGCGGTGTTTCAGCCTCACAGCCGCTTTCACCACCACGCACATCACAGCCTGCAGCAGTTGGCGCCGCAGTGTGCTGTGCTGCTTGGTTTCCTGATCCAGGTCGGCAGGCAAGCGGAGGGAGGGGAGCTCGCCGCTTTTGCCAAGGCAAACGAGAAGCTGGGGATGCCCGATCTGGCAATGCCTGCAGCAGGAGAACTGAACATCGCGAGCGTCAATAGCGCGCTGGATGCACTCCTCGCCCTGAAGCCTCTGCAGAAGCCAGCCTTCCTGAAAGCCTGTGCCGCCGCCATTTGCTCGGACGGTGTGGCCACGGTTCAGGAACTGGAGATATTCCGCACGATTGCTACCGCACTGGATTGTCCGTTACCCCCGCTGCCATTGCGTGGGTCAGACCTACGCACTTAATTGTTTTTAATAGGGTTATGTGAAAAATAAAACGCTAAAAACAAGTTAGACGATCAATTCCTACCGCAAAATCATTGCAGTCATTCGAACGCGTACAGAGAGCAGCTCCATTGCTGAAGAGTGATGGGGGGCTCGGATTGGTCAGAATGATTCGATTTGGCTCACAAAATTGCCTTCTAACTAAATTTTAGTTGCCTTATTGAGTGAAATATTATTTCTATTCAATGTGTTGCGCGGGTCTGACCCGCGAGGTTTTGATCAACAGGGAGAATGGCTCATGGCAAGGCATCTGATTCTGGTAGGCACCCGCAAGGGCGCGTGGATTGTGGAAGGGAATGAGGACCGCAATACGTGGATGATCAAGGGGCCGATGCATCTCGGTGCCGTGGTCAGTCACTACGTGGCAGATCCGCGCAGATCTGGGTTTCAGCTGATGTCGGTGGGAAGCGGGCATCTGGGACCTTCTGTCTTCATCTCCCGTGATACCGGGGCCACCTGGACTGAGGCACAAAAACCTCCGGCATTTGCCGCAGTTCCTGGTGCAGAGCCCGGCGCGCCAGGTAGAAGTGTGGATCATGTCTTTTGGCTGACGCCTGGGCACGCCAGCGAACCGGACGTATGGTACGCGGGCACGTCTCCGCAGGGGCTTTTCAAGTCGCTTGATGGCGGCAACACGTGGCAGGAAGTAGAAGGCTTCAATCACCATCCCGATTGTTTTCAGTGGCGCGGTGGCGACAAGGATGGCACG
>JAUSMU010000197.1 GCA_030645995.1 Gammaproteobacteria bacterium
CCATGGCTGCAATTGCTGCTGGCCGAGTTTCCTCACGCGGCTTCGATGGCAATATTCATGGCACTCTGTTGCACAGGGGCGGCGGCGTTGTCATGGCGTCATCAGCATCGTCAGCGCATTGCCGCGCTGATCGCGGGCAACGGCGTCTTTCTGGTTGCCGCACTGGCGATGGAGTTAGCTGCGGCGCCCTGGTTGCGGATCGCCGACAACCTTGCTCTGCTTGCCGTCGGCATCGCACTGCTTCTACATGGTGTGCGCAGCGGCGTATCCCGACATTTCTTCCTGGGTATCGGCGTGATTCTGCTGACGGGGATGCTTCGCTATTTCAGTTTGATTGGTGACTACGTTGGCGGGGCGGTGTTGTTCATCGTCTTCGCCGGTTTGATGCTCGGCGCGGCGCAGTACTGGAGACGGCATCAAGGAGACGCAGCATGAAGCGACCGTCGTCAACAGTGCTCGTCGGCGCAGCGATTGTGGCGCAGGTACTGATCCTCATCGGCATGGTGGTGAGCGCCGCGCTTCCTCTGGCTACTGGCACCGACATTACAGTGCGCACCAGACCCGTCGATCCACGCGATTTGTTTCGCGGTAATTATGCGCAGCTCAGTTACGACTTCTCGCGTGTTCCGCTGCAGGAGCTGGAGTCGACGGCGCCGCTCCGCACGGGTGAAGTGGTGTATGTGTCATTGCAGCAGGGCGAGAATGGCTTGTATGAATTTGCGGCAGCTTCTTTGGAGCAACCCAGCGAAGGTCTGTTTCTGCGCGGGCGGGTCGAATACGTGATGGAAGATCAGGTGAGTGTGCTCTACGGCATCGAGGCCTTCTTCGCGCCGAAGGAAACTGCGTTGGCGTTGGAGCTCACGTTGCGCGAGCGGGTTGTGGCGACGCTGACGGTGTCTGGAAGCGGGCGGGCGCGTATCAGAGCGGTGGGGGCTGAATGAAATTTGGGGTCAGAAGGAAATTTGGGGTCAGAGTAAAATTACAGGCTGTATTTTTACTCTGACCCCAAATTTTTAAGAGATGACGAGTGTGGCGCCACCAATCATCGTTGTGAGCGAAGTGATCCCGGTCAATTGAATCAACTGGTCATCCACATTGCCCGCAGCGGCGCCGGCATAGTACACGTAGGTGTTACCACCATCGACGAACATCGCTACCGATCCCGCCGCATCAAGCTGAACGTCGGCCTGGACTGCAGCGGTCTTGGCTGCAAGAGTGCTGTCGCCCGCATGAAAACTGATCAGACCGCCAGCCGAGGTGTTGACGTTGACTCCGGCTACCAGCGCCGTGGCATCAACTGTCAGCAGCACGGCAGTACCTGCACCGAAACTCAAGACATCGGCGCCGGCTGTGTTGAAGTCGGTGATGATATCCATCGCAGTGCCGATCACTGAACCATCGGCATTGAACTGAAATCTGTCAACGGCACCTCCGCCTGTCATGGTGTCAGCACCAGTGCCACCAGTGATCAAATCTGTACTCAGACCCGCGCTGATCACATCGTTGCCTGATCCGGTACTGATGGTCGCAGACTGACCGGCAGCACCTGTTGTCGTGACGCTGTCGTTACCGCCGGCGGTGGTAATGGTTTGTTCACCGGAAGCAGCCTCCGCCACGATCGTGACATTGCTGTTGCTGGTGCTGGCAATGGTCTGACTACCAGCCGCCAGGATGGTGGCGTTGACGGTGACAAGGTTGCCACCCAACGTCGTGCCAATCACCTGATTGCCTGCCCCGTTGACTGTTGCGTCGACAGTAGTGAGACCGACGCCGTTGATGGTTTGCGCTCCTGCTGCAACGCCCGTTGCGTTAACAGTCGTCACACCCGAACCTGTCGTTATGGTGTGTGCCCCGGCGCCAGTGGTGGTGGTAACGATGGTGGCAGCGCCAGTAAAGCTGGTCATAGTCACATCAATTGCACCCAGAAGAGTTTTCGCGGTCAAGTTGACACCATTTGCTGCGAATGCCGATTCGAAATTCGCCCCTGTGGTGATGACCTGCGCGCCGTTTCCGGTTGAGTTGAACACCACTTTCTCGAAATTGGTTTTACCGATCCACAGGTTGTCCGGTGGAGTGCTGGCTTCAGCGCCGGTAGTGACGTTCAGTTTATCTGCCGTTCCCGCAAGACCGTTGAGAATGTCACCAGTATTGAAGGTGTACGGCCCGGCACCATTGCCGTAAGTACCTGTAAACGTGTCGTTGCCAGTGCTGCCGTTCAAGCTGTCATTGGCGGTCGTCAGGTCAGTCAGCGCACCCAGATAATCGACTGCCAATGTTGGGTTGGAGATCGCGCTGACCGTCGCGTTGCCCGCAGTATCAGTGATGGTGACTGTAGCCACGCCGCCGGCGGCAACCGCCGCTTTGAGGGCAGCATTCGTGGTTGAACCAATGTCAAACGAGACGCCGGTATCGCCAACCAGAATGGTCGCATCGGTCGCAATCGTCGTGGCGCCCACTTTCAACACGGCACTGCCGCCAGTAGCCTGGCCAGCAGTGATGGTGGCGGCGGCGGTGAGGTTTGTATTGGTACTGTTCAGCTCATTCGGCACCACAGTGCCACCAATGGTGGTCAGAGTCAGGACTGTAGGAGCTGCTGGTGCTGTGTAATCCACGACCAAGGTTGGATTGGCAACTGCACTCACGGTGCTGTTGCCCGCCGCATCGGTCACCGTCACGGTGGCGACGCCGCCCGCTGCAACCGCTGCTTTGAGGGCCGCATTGCTGGCCACTCCCAAACTGAAGGTCGCCGCAGTGTCCCCTGCCAGAATGGTGTTGTCAGTGGCGATGGTGGTGGCGCCGATCTTCAGCACAGCGCTGCCGCCAGTCGCCTGTCCAGCGGTAATTGCGGCCGTCGCTGTCATGTTGGTATTGGTGGTGTTCAGTGTGTTGGCCACGACCGTGCCACCCACTGCGGTCAGTACCACGGCAGTAGGCGCTGTCGGTGGCGTGTAATCTACAGCCAGTGTCGGGTTGGCGACGGCACTGACGGCGCTGTTGCCCACCGAATTGGTCACCGTCACGGTGGCAACACCTCCGGCGGCTACAGCGGCTTGCAGGGCAGCTGTCGTGGCCACTCCAAGGTTGAATGTCGCCGCAGTGTCACCCGCCAGAATAGTGTTGTCAGTGGCGATGGTGGTCGCACCCACTTTCAGCACGGCACTACCACCGGTGGCTTGTCCTGCAGTGATGGTGGCTGTCGCCGTCATGTTGGTATTGGTGGCGTTCAGGGTATTGGCCACGACCGTGCCGCCTACCGAGGTAAGTACCACGGCAGTGGGCGCGTTTAATGTCGTGTAATCCACGATCAGGGTTGGATTGGCAACTGCACTCACAGTGCTGTTGCCCGCCGCATCGATCACGGTCACAGTGGCGACGCCGCCCGCAGCAACCGCCGCCTTGAGAGCAGCATTCGAGGCCACACCCAAACTGAAGGTCGCCGCAGTGTCCCCTGCCAGGATGGTGCTGTCAGTGGCGATGGTGGTGGCACCGATCTTCAGCACAGCACTGCCACCAGTCGCCTCTCCGGCGGTTATCGCGGCCGTCGCTGTCATGTTGGTGTTGGTGCTGTTCAGTGTGTTGGCCACGACCGTACCACCCACAGCGGTCAGTACCAGAGCTGTGGGCGCTGTCGGTGGCGTGTAATCTACAACCAGCGTCGGGTTGGCGACGGCACTGACGCTCGCGTTGCCCACCGCGTCATTCACCGTCACGGTGGCTACACCTCCGGCGGCAACAGCGGCTTGCAGGGCAGCCGTCGTGGCCACTCCAAGGTTGAATGTCGCCTGGGTGTCACCCACCAGAATAGTGTTGTCGGTGGCGATGGTGGTCGCACCCACTTTCAGCACGGCACTGCCACCGGTGGCCTGTCCTGCAGTGATATTGGCTGTTGCTGTCATATTGGTATTGGTAGCGTTCAGGACATTGGCAACAACTGTGCCGCCTACCGAGGTGAGTACCACGGCCGTGGGCGCGGTTGGTGCCGTGTAGTCCACGGCCAAGGTTGGATTGGCAACTGCACTCACAGAGCTGTTGCCCACCGCATCGGTCACTGTCACAGTGGCGACGCCGCCCGCTGCAATTGCTGCCTGGAGGGCCGCATTGGTGGCCACACCCAAACTGAAAGTCGCCGCAGTGTCACCTGCCAGAATGGTGTTGTCGGTGGCGAAGGTGGTGGCGCCGATCTTCAGCACAGCACTGCCACCAGTGACCTCTCCGGCACCGATGGTGGCCGTCGCTGTCATGTTGGTGTTGGTGCTGTTCAGTGAGTTGGCCACGACCGTGCCACCCACTGCAGTCAGTACCACAGCAGTAGGCGCTGTCGGTGGCGTGTAATCTACAGCCAGCGTCGGGTTGGCGACGGCGCTGACGCTCGCGTTACCCACCGCGTCGGTCAACGTCACAGTGACTACGCCGCCCGCTGTCACCGCCGCCTGGAGAGCGGCAGTCGTGGTTGAGCCGAGATTGAAGGTTGCAGCCGTGTCCCCCGCCAGAATGGTGCTGTCGGTGGCGATGGTCGTGGCACCCACTTTCAGCACCGCATTGCCACCAGTCGCCTGTCCAGCGGTAATCGCGGCAGTCGCTGTCATATTGGTATTGGAAGCATTCAGTGCGTTGGCGAGAACTGTGCCGCCGACAGTTGTCAGTGAGACAGCGGTAGGAGCCGTGGGCGCCGTGTTATCGATTGCGAAAACCGCATTGATCGGAGCCACCAAGATAGGGTTGCTGCTGATATCGCGGGCACCACTGATTGTCACCGTCGCCGTTGCAATATCACCAACAGGGACATTGAGATCGAAGAAGTAGTGAGTGCTGTCGATCTTCGTCATGGCGGTGGAGGCCAGTATCCCGTTGTTGATGCTGATGGCGGGCGTTCCGTCACTCACGGCCTTGTTGAAAGTCGCGATGATGCGCAAGGTATTGGCATCATTGACCGTTGCTGTTACCGCAGAAGTAGTGCCGCCATTGGTGGAATACGCCAGGCTTGCCGTGGGGGCTAGCGCCGCGAGTGCGGCCGCTGCTGCTGCCGCTGCCGCTGCCGCGGTTGTTACTGCGATCTGGCTCACGGTGGGGGGGGTTGGCACTCCCGGAGCGATACTGCCCACGGTGACGATGTAGTTGGCTGTGTTCAATGCTACACCAGTGTAATCGCTGACAGCGCTGCTGAAATCGCCGCTGCTGGAGCCAGCAATCAGCGCATTGGTCGCAGCCCCTTGTGCCACGTCAGCCGCCTGGGCCAGCATGGTGATGTTGATGGCAATGGAAGCCGCCGTGTTGCTTCCCGCAGTAATCTGAGCCACCTGTGCGACCTGTGCTGGCGTGAACACAGTGCCCGTGGCGGTGAATGCGGTCTGAATAATACTAACCAAAGTGGCGGGATTGGTCAGGTCGATCGTGCCGCCTGAGCTGGCAGCCGCCGTGGTAATCGCCTGAGCAATGGCGATGGATACTGCAGCTGCAGCACTTTGCAGCGTGGCGCCTGTCGTGGCGATGTCAATCACGGAGGCGATCTGGGTGATGATGTTGCTGATCTGCTGTGCCGCAATTTGGACCTTCAACGCTGTGGCTTTTTGTGCGCTGGAGCTGGTGTTGCTGGCGAGGACAGCGAGTGAGTTGTAGGACTGCAGATTGATGTCGGCAGACAGATCCAATGCACCCTTAAGCGCATTGGTGGCGTTCTGTACGGTATCGGCCTGACCCGTAGTGACCATAGCTTCTACCATGGTAGTGATCGGGTTGATCGTCGTGGAGCCTGTCGTCGAACTGAGCAGCCCTTTGAAGGCGTTGCCCGTCAAGAGGTCGGTGCCACCGTAGGCAATAATTTTGCCGGAACCGGCGGTATTGGGGACTTCAAAAGTGCCGTTGGCGCTGGTGGTGGTATTCCACTCGCCCGTACTCATCAGGCCATCTCGGTTGGTGTCGGCGAACACGGTAGCGCCAGAGAGGTAGTCATCCACAGTCCCGGTGATGCCAGAGGCGGTAAGATTGGCAGACAGTGCGTTGAATCCGCTCGTCGCATTGGCAAGGCTGGCGCTGGAGCTGCCGATATTCTGCAGCAAGGTGGACACAGCACTGTTGACACCCAGTCCAACGAATTGGGCACTCTTGCCAGCAGCACTCAAGGTTTCGAGAAAGCTCGACGCAGCCTGGGCGCGGTTGTCAAGGGTGGCGCCGTTCGTGCCTTGCAGGGTGCTCAAGTAGTTAATCAGCTTGGAGCCGGAATTGATGCCTGCAGCGGCCAGTTCAGTGATGTGGAGCTCGACTTGGGCGGCAGTCAACGTGACGCCAAATCCGTTCTTGGCAATAGCCTGGATGGTGGCGACAGCGCCTTGCCTGGCGACGGTCTGGTTGATGTAGGTATCCACCGCCGCGTCGATCGTGGCAAATCCGCCTGTTGACGACACCATGCTATTGAATGAAGCCATTTCAGTAGCGTTGGCCGCTGAGCCGGTGCTGAGAATGTAGAGTTTTTGCAGGTTCAAGTCTTGTTTGGTAGTCATAATCAATACTTCTCCGTTGAATGCCTTGAGTTAATGTCGAAGGCCTGCCAGCGCCTGTTCAGCGTTTAGGGGTTGAGGGCGTTTGCCTATGGTCCGAATATCCGCCTTGGAGCGGCATCCATCTGTCTGTTTCCACACATAGCGGGGAAAAGTCACAACCAGACGGAAATCCCGCAATTGCGCGAAATCCGTGCTTCGGAGAGGAATTGGGGCGGCGGTTTGGCGGGGAGGAAGTGAATTAAATTTAAACCGGTAAACCGGGGTTAAACCGGGGTCAGAGTAAAAATACAGGCTGTATTTTTACTCTGACCCCAAATTTTCCTGACCCCAAATTTTCTGCTTCAGGAATAAATCAGGCCCGCAGAGGACAGGCCTATGAGATCGATGTTCTCCTCATTTGCCACAGAATTCGCCGCCAGCAACCCTAGTTGGGAGCGTGAAATGGCCCCGGAGTCCATTAGCCCGGCAAAATAATCACGTTCTGCTGCAGAAGGGCTGACTCCCACTATATTGCTGAACAGAAGATCGACGACATCACCTGCGCTGGCATTACCACCCAGGCGGGCGTCCAGCGTCAACGACATCAAAGCCTCATGGGTAGCTCCTCCATCGAGCATGGAGAGACCCGTACCAACGAATTTTGTGTTGCTGAGTGCGGCTTTCCCCAGCACAGCGCCAATCACTCTTGCGGTCGCCCCGGCCGAACCAGTCATGTCGAAGGCAATCTTCGTATCGGTGAACGCAAGCCGCTCAATGCTTTGCAGCATGTCGCTGCCGTCGCGATTGGCGGCAGAGTCTGTGACACGCAAACTATTCGTGCCGGTACTGATCAAGTACTGGCTGCGAGATCCAGAGAAGATCGCGGTATCGACGCCCGCGCCCCCATCGAGCATGTCGTCGCCGTTGCCACCGGTCAGGACATTGGCAGCGTCGTTGCCGGTCAGTGTGTCATTGGAACTTGAACCTTTCAGATTCTCGATGACAGTGCCGAAATTCACTGTAATCTGACCCGCTGCAGTGATCTTTTCAGCTCTGGCGGCGCCCTTGAAACCCCAATGACCAGGAGTCAGATTTATATTCACCGGTAGTCTACTCAACGAAGCATCGATGGTATCTATGCCCGCACCATCCCAGATGAAATTTCCGCTGCTGTCGCTGAAAAAATAAGTGTCGTTGCCCGCTCGTGCGCTGGTGTTAACCCCGTAGAGGTACTGCAACGCAGCGATATCGAGAGGGCTGTACGCAAATGAATACAGAGCCGGATCCGTGTGATAACTCATCACAGTCCAATTGTGGTTGTCCTCGGTGCCTGTCAGGTAAGGCGCCGTAGCAGTTTCGCCAATGGTATCCGGTTCTTCGAATGGGTGTTTGAGCCCCAGTGCGTGGCCAATTTCATGCATCAAAATCTTGGTGCCAGAGGTGCCATCGGCGAGTGTGGCGTTGTAGGCGGTATTGTTCAGGAATACATCGCTGCCATTGAAATCTGGCGATGGAATTGTTGCGTAGCCCCCGGAATTTGTTTGCGTGTTGAGCGCAAAGGCGAGAGTGTCATATGCGGCAGGATTTCCGAGCTGCCAGAATTTCAAATCGATGACCGATGAAATGAACTGCAGAGCCAGCTTCACTTTCGCCATCTGTTCGGAGGACATGCCGGTGTAGCCCACCAGGTGCTCGGGATCTGAGTCGTAGGAAGGGATAGTCGCTGGAAAAGAGAAATTGGCCTTTCCTTTGATTCTGCTGGTTGCGCCAATAACGGATATCCCGCCGTAGATAAGCGCGTCAATCCAATAGGGGACAGGGAGTGCTCCGTTTGTGTAGAAAACGTTTTCTATGCTGGCGGGGATGTCGGCAAAGTCCGCAGAGACATACGCGGTGTCTACACCTTCGCTGTCGATAATAATCGTTGCTCTGCTGGAGATGTAGTAAGTGTCGTTCCCTTTGCCTCCGACGAGAATATCAAACCCTTCCCCATCCCTCAGGGTGTCATCGCCATTTCCGCCAAAGAGGTCGTCGTCCCCGCTTCCACCGTCTAGATAATCGTCGCCACCGTCTCCGTTCAGGATATCGTTGCCATCATCGCCGTAGATCTGGTCATTCCCCTCACGACCAAAAATAATGTCCGGGTCTGCGTCCCCGTGGATGATGTCGGTGTCGCTACCTCCAATCAGGAAGTCCGAGCCGGGCCCACCGTTGATGATCTTGGCACCACTGACTGGATACCAGCTATAAGAACTGGCCGAGTCGTCGTTTGTGTAACCGTTGACATCGTCGTTGCCGGGACCGCCGTCGACAGTGTCCTGGCCGTCTCCTGTCAGGACGTAGTCGTTACCTTCACCGCCGGATAGCTGATCGGCGCCGTCCAATCCAAAGATGCTGTCATCACCGCCATTGCCGCTGATGACGTCGTCTTGGTCGGTTCCCTCTAGTTCTTCTGTGAATTGCGTACCAACAATCAGGCTCATTAGGAGTCCCTTCCCGTTATTTCTACTTTAATAATCCAATTTTTATCGCCAGCAGGCTGGCTCCCACAGGGTTGACCTCAGGTCAATCCCGCAGCGCGAACGTCGACATCGCGTGGCCGGAGACGACTGTGATGTATTGCACGCCGTCTACCATGAAGGTGATCGGTGCCATGACAATCTGGCCGCCGAGGCTTGCCTTCCACAGCAACTCGCCGGTGCGGGCATTCAGCGCGTGGAAGTGGCCTTCGCGCCCGCCGGTAAACAGCAGATCGCTGGCAGTCGTCAGCATGCCGCTGTCACTCACGTCGAACTGCTCGTACTTCCACTTCGCCTCACCGGTCTCCGGATCCATCGCCATCAGTGCCGCGTGGCCCACTTCGTCGGTCCACGTGTTGATGGGATTGGTGCGGCCGATGCCGACGCCCGCTGCCCCCTGTGCGGGAGTCAGCACGGTGAAGCCGCCACCCAGGAACGCGCGCCCAGGCTCATACTCCTGCTCCTCGGCGCGATAGATGGTGGCGTAGTCTTCCCAGGCGCTGAAGTAGAACAGACCCGTGCGCGGGCTGTACGAAGGAGGATACCAGTTGGTGGCGCCCTGATTGCCCGGCCATGTCGGCATGCCTTCGGGTTGCGGCGTCGCGAAAGGTCTGCCGTTTTCATCCAGCCCACTGGACCAGTTCACTTTCACGTAGTTTTTGCCGAGCAGGTATTTACCGGTGACCCGATCCAGCACGTAAAAGTAGCCGTTGCGGTTCGCCCACAACATCAGCTTGGAGGGCGTGCCGTTCCAGTCCATATCCACCAGCAGTGGCACCTGCACTGCGTCGTAATCGTAGCCATCGTTCGGCGTGAACTGGAAGTGCCACTTCAGCTCGCCGGTGTCGGCGTCGAGTGCGACCACGGAATCGGAGTACAGATTGTCACCTGGACGCTGTGCGGCGTTCCAGTCCGGGCCTGGGTTGCCCACACCCCAGTAGGTCAGGTTCAGCTCGGGATCGAACGAGCCAGTGATCCAGACGGGCGCGCCGCCGTGTTCCCAGTCGTCACCTTCCCAGCTCTCATGGCCGGGTTCGCCGAGACCAGGGATAGTGTAGAACTTCCAGGCCTCTTCGCCGGTTTCCGCATCATACGCTGCCACGAAACCGCGAATGCCATACTCGCCGCCACCCACGCCGACGATGACTTTGTCCTTCACGATCAGCGGCGCCATGGTGATCGAGTAGGCGTAGTTCACGTCGCCCACCTGGACCTTCCACAACGGCTTGCCATTGATGCGGTCGATGGCGATCAGATGGGCATCCTGCGTGCCCATGTACACCTTGTCCCCCAGCACCGCGACGCCACGATTGTTCGCACCGCAGCAGACGCGGGCATTTTCGGCATTGGTGTGGCGGTACATCCAGAACACGCGGCCAGTCACCGCGTCCACCGCCATCACGTCGTTCGGACGCTGGGTGATGTACATGATGCCGTCCACGACGATCGGGTTGGTCTGCCACGCGCCGAACACCTGATTCTGCAGTGTCCATTTCACTTCGAGGTCATCGACATTGCGCGGAGTGACCTGATCCAGTTCGCTGTAACGCTGACTGGAATAACTGCCGTTATACGTGAGCCAGTTCTGTGGTTCGGCGGCGGCATTGAGTATGCGGTCGTAGGTGACCTGTTGATTTTGCGCCACCGCAGTCAGCGCGCTGAACAGGCTGCCGACCCCGACAGTAAGAATGACGATCAAGAGTTTGTGCAGCGTTCTCATTGCAGGCCTCGCAGTGTCAGCAGGTAACCGACCAGGTCGGCGACTTCTTCGCTGGAAAGAGTAGTGGGTTGATGTACTGGCTCGCTGCTGAGATCGTAACTGACCAGATCCTCCTTGACGAAGGAGCGCAGTTGTTCGTTGGAGTCGATCAGCTGCACTGTGTAAGTGTCTTCATTCAGGCGCCTGCCAAACACGGTCTCCTCGCGTCGCGTGACGATGCGTACAGCCCGGTTGATTGGGAGCAGTGTCGCGGCGGGGTCGACCATGCTGTTCTGCAGAATCGCCGGCGTGCGGAGGATGCCGATCTCGCTCAGGTCTGGCGCAGTACGCGGCCCCTTGCCGTTGATGCGATGACAACCTGCGCAATCGCCCTTGCCTTCAAACAGCGCCTTGCCGCGTGTCGGATCGCCGATGCTGCTGGCCACGCCCGATGGGTCGAAGCCCGCACGGATGTAGGCGATCACTCCACTCAGCTCTTCCGGGCGCAGGGTAAAGGCCGGCATGCGTCCGCCTGCAGCGCCTCCGGAGATGACACCCACCAGATCGTCGTCGGTACGCGCCGTGCGGAACTGGCCCAGACGCAGATTGATGCCATCCACGGTCTCGCCCTGCGGCCCGTGACACAGGGCGCATTGCTGAACGTAAACGCGTGATCCGGCCAGGATCGCTTCGCTGGTGTACTGGTGGTCGGATTCCTGTGCCAGACTCTGGCCGCCCGCTGTAAGTAGCAGGAGGCAGGTGAGGTGACGAAGGAGGGGAGAGAAAAGGGATTTGTGCCGTTGCTTCTGATGCGGATAGGTCACGATAGGCAGCCTTTAATGGTTTTTGTTATGTTCTGCGGCAAGCAGAATAATCCCAAATTTTCCAATGGTCTATTTATAAATGGCCTATGGATAAGAGCATCTATGCCGGTAGAATGGCCATCCAATAGCCAGCCGTAGAGCTGGCGCCTGTAGAGGGTTCTGTCTGGAACTCCATCTGGATCTTGTATGTTGAGT
>JAUSMU010000203.1 GCA_030645995.1 Gammaproteobacteria bacterium
ACATGGAGGCGTTGAAACAAGCCATCGTCAAAGCGATGGATCTGAAGCCCGAGCGTCATCATTTTTATGAGAAAGACTATATTCAACCCATTCGCCTGATGAACATGACTGGCGGGTAAATCCCGTTGTTTGTCATATCCCGTGGAGCCCCGATTCGACAATGAGTAACACAGCTTCTGATAACAAACTCGTTTTTACACCTGTCCGCGTTGCTGTTGTGACTGTCTCCGACACTCGTACAGAAGAGACTGACAAGTCTGGCAATTATCTCGTGGAATGTGTGAAAGCGGCCGGGCATATTCTGGTCAGCAAACAGATCGTCAAGGATGATACCTACAAGCTGCGCGCCGTCGTGGCGACGCACATTGCGGACGATAATGTGCAGGCAGTTCTGCTGACGGGTGGCACGGGCTTTACGTTCCGCGACAATACGGTGACGGCGGTCACGCCATTGCTGGACATGCATATCGAAGGGTTCGGTGAAGTGTTTCGTTATCTCTCTCATGCAGAGATAGGCAGTTCGACGATTCAGTCGCGCGCGTTTGCGGGGCTCAGCAATGGGACGATCGTGTTCTGTATGCCGGGTTCGCCGGGAGCGTGCAGGACAGCGTGGGAAGGGGTCGTGGCGCAGCAGCTGGACAGTCGTCACAAGCCGTGCAATTTCGTGGATAAACTCAAGAAGCCTTGAGCCTTTCTAGCGTGGTCTGCTGACTATGAAGTCCCTGCAGAACCGGCGTTTCATGCTTTCACTCATTACTAAAAAAACACCGAGATTAGATACTGACCCGTTGGGGTGAATGTCTAATCCCGGTGCGGTCTACTTATTGCGTACTCTTGCTGGTAACTTTGCATAAGCGATTCCCTGATCGGGTAAAGTTGGCCGGCTTGAGGCCGGTTCCCGAATCAGGCAACGCCAAGCATTGTCAGTACAGGTACGGCAACAGATGCGGCTACGATCGCAACTGAAATCAAAGCGGCACGTGCGTTTACGAATACTTCACTCATTTTTATCTCCTTGGATTGAATTTGGGTTTGTTACGAATATTGTTACCATCTCCGTCTTCGTGACGAGGCGCATAGTAACATAAACGTGAAAAAAGGTAACACATATTTTTAGGTGAGATTTAATGTAACGGTCTCGCCATTGCTTCGACTCGTCGCCGATACCACGAATATTTGTGAATTCTCCGAGGGCTTTGCATGAGTGAAATACAAGAATCAGACGTCAGTCTGGCGGGGCAGGTGGTGGCGGTTCCCGAGAGTCGGCAGTTGGATATTCTTGCAGACCTGCTGGTCGCCAGAGGCGCACGGGTGATACGCGTCCCGCTGGTGGCGATACTGGATGCTGTCGATCAAGGGGTCATAGCGAATTGGTTGAGGCAATTCATCGCGGAGCCGGGAGACTATCTGATCGTACTGACAGGCGAAGGCTTGCGTCGACTGAGCGCGGCAGCCGAGCGTCTGGGTTGCATTGAGCAATTCATCGCGGCGCTGAACAAGGTCTGCAAGATATGCCGTGGACCGAAGCCTGGCAGAACTCTCAAGGAAATGGGATTGAAACCCGATCTGTTGGGCAAGGCTCCGACCACGCCCGGCATCATCGAAGCATTGGATGAATTGGATTTGCAGGGCAAGCGGGTGGCTGTGCAGTTATATGGCGAAGAACCCAATTTGTTGCTGATTGATTATCTTCATGGCCGAGGTGCCATAGTGAGCACCGTGGCGCCTTATATCTATGCACCGGACTCTGATGAAAACAAAGTCCTGGAGTTGATAGAGTCGCTCCATGCGGGAGGTGTCACCATGATGACTTTCACCAGCCAGCCACAATTTCTGCGTTTGTTGGAAGTCGCCCGCAAGGCTGGTATCGAAAAGCGTCTTTTCGCCGGTCTTGCCAGAGTCAAGATTGCAGCGGTGGGGCCGGTCGTCGCAGATCAATTGCGCGGCGCCGGTGTAGCAGTGGCAGTGATGCCGGAGTCACTGTTTTTCATGAAACCGATGGTGACAGAGTTAGTGAGGCTCGCTAGAGCCGAAGCGAGTGGAGGATAGCGAAGATGGTGAAAGCGGGGCGTTTGCAAATTCGAGTGGGATTATTGTTGACTGTGTTGCTGATGCTGCAAGGTATCGCGCATGACGTGTACGCGCAGGCATTGACCGCGTCGATTGTCACAGATAAAGGCACCATGGAGGTAGAGTTGAATGAGCAGGCCGCGCCCACGACGGTCGCCAACTTTGTGAATCTGGCGCAGCGCGGTTTCTACGATGGGCTGACGTTTCATCGTGTGGAGCGCAATTTCGTGATTCAGGGCGGCGACCCGCTTGGCAACGGCACGGGCGGGCCCGGTTATAAATTTACTGGTGAGGCAATTCTCAAACACACACGTCCCGGCACCTTGTCGATGGCGAACAGTGGCATCGGCACCGATGGCAGTCAGTTCTTCATTACACTAGTCGCGACTCCGCATCTGGATGGCAAGCATTCCGTGTTCGGTCGCGTGGTCAGCGGTCTGGAAACGGTTTACAAGATCGCCCGTGGTGACGTGATTCGCAGCATTACGATCAGCGGTGACACCACCGCGCTGATGACGCGCAAGCAGGCAGATTTACAGAAGTGGAATGCCACGCTTGATGCCGGTTTTCCGCAGCTTCGATCTGCTCCGGTATCGAACTGACTCCTGTCAGGGCAAGACTTGCTTGAAGGGTTTTACGACGACATTGCGAAATACGCCTGCCGTCACATAAGGGTCGTCATTCGCCCACTGTTGCGCGTCTGCCAGTGAGTCGAAGCTCGCGACGATCAGACTGCCGGTGAAGCCCGCTGCGCCGGGGTCGTTGCTGTCGATGGCCGGGTGGGGGCCAGCGAGGATGATACGGTTTTGCGCAGTCATGGCCTGCAGGCGCTCCAGATGCGCGGGGCGTGTGGCAACGCGCAGAGGCAGACTGTCAGGGACATCTTCACAGATAATGGCGTAAAGCATCGAATGGATTCCTCTTGTCTTGGCTTGCGATAAGTAGCGGATATGGTAATCGATTTGTCGTAGTCAGTCTGTTATTGTGCCGGACATGGCGCAGTATCTCGAAATTCATCCGCAAAACCCGGAGCCACGGCTCATCAAGCAGGCTGTGAAAGTCTTGCTTGCCGGCGGCGTTATCGTCTATCCCACGGACTCGACTTATGCGCTCGGTTGCCATATCGGCGACAAGGATGCCATTGAGCGTGTGCGCCGCATTCGTCAGCTGGATGACAAGCACAATCTGACATTGGTCTGCCCGGACCTCTCCTCGATAGCCACCTATGCCAAAGTGCCCAACAGCGCCTATCGATTGCTGAAAGCCTACACACCCGGTGCCTACACTTTCATTTTGACGGCCACTGCCGAGGTGCCCCGCAGGTTGATGCACCCGCGCCGCAAGACTATCGGTCTACGTGTGCCGAACCACACCGTCGCGCAAGCGCTGCTGGCAGAGCTCGGTGAGCCGATCATGAGTACCAGTCTGATCCTTCCCGGCGAGGCTGAGCCATTGATCGACATCCATGAAATTCGCGAGCGTCTTGAGCACAGTGTCGATTTGATCATCGACAGTGGCTCCTGCGGATTGGAAGCGACGACGGTCATCGATCTGGTCGATGGTACGGTGGAAGTGGTCCGCGTCGGCAAGGGTGATCCGACGCCATTCCGGTAAGCACTCTCTCGTTGCGGTCGCCGCTGGCAGAAAAATAATCGTATTCAAACAGGCCATCTGCGATAATGCGGCCCTCAAAAAGGACTCGGTCAGGAAGGGGAGAGAGCTTGTCTATCGCTAATTCGCAGCAAAGGGTACTGTCTGGCATGCGCCCGACAGGCCGTCTACACCTCGGGCATCTGCACGGCGTTCTCAATAACTGGGTCAAGCTGCAGCACCAGTACGAGTGCTACTTCTTCGTTGCCGACTGGCACGCACTGACCACCCACTACAACGATCCCGGCATTCTGGAAGCGAGCGTCTTTGACATGGTCATCGACTGGCTGGCGGTGGGTGTCGATCCGTCCACTTGTTCGTTGTTCATCCAGTCCCAGGTGCCGGAACATGCCGAGCTGCATCTGTTGCTCTCGATGATCACGCCGCTGGGCTGGCTGGAGCGTGTCCCCAGTTACAAGGATCAACAGGACAAGCTGCGCGACAAGGATCTGGAGACCTATGGTTTCCTCGGTTATCCCCTGCTGCAGAGTGCCGACATTCTGATCTACAAGGCCGGGCTGGTGCCGGTGGGCGCCGATCAGGTAGCTCACGTTGAACTGACCCGTGAGGTGGCGCGCCGTTTCAATCACATGTATGGCCGTGAGCCCAATTTCGCCGAACTCGCCGAGGCTGCGGTACGCAAGATGGGCAAGGGTGCTGCGAAGCAGTTTGCCGGTTTGCGTACCGCTTATCAGCAGCAGGGCAGTCAGGAGGCGTTGGAGGCTGCGCGCACCTTGATCATGCAACAACAGAATATCTCTGCGGCGGATCGCGAGCGCGTGCAGGGATATCTGGAAGGCGGTGGCAAGATGATTCTGACCGAGCCACAAGCCCTGCTGACGCCCGCCGCCAAGATGCCCGGTCTGGACGGACAGAAGATGTCAAAGTCCTACAACAACACCATCTCGTTGCGCGAGCCCGTGGATCAGATACAGAAGAAGATTCAAACCATGCCGACGGACCCCGCCCGTGTGCGTCGCACCGATCCCGGTGAGCCGCAGCGCTGTCCGGTCTGGCAGCTGCACGAGGTCTATTCCGGAGAGGATACGCGTGCCTGGGTGCAGGCGGGCTGTCGCAGTGCCGGTATTGGCTGCCTGGAATGCAAGCGTCCGGTTATCGACGCGGTGATTGCCGAGTTACAACCGATTCAAGTGCGCGCCAGCGGCTATGAGAAAGACCCGTCTGTGGTGAAGGCGGTGATCGAAGCAGGCAACAAGAAGGCGCGTGAGTGTGCCGGTCGGACGTTGCAGGAAGTGCGGCAGGCCATGGGTCTGAACTACAAGTGAGAAACAGGTGATCGCAACGTGACGGAAGAGGCGCTGCAAGCGGCGAATGACACAGAGCAAGGCGATTCACCGGCCTCGGAATCGGCCGAGCCTCGTGTTCGTCGCATGACGCAAGGATTGCGCAGGTCAGGTGGGTTCCAGTTGGAACAGGAAGGTGCTGACGGCACCCAGCAGGAAATGCCGTTTGCATTTGTGGATGGCAAGGCCGTCACCGAATTGCCGACCGATCTGTATATTCCGCCAGATGCGCTCGAAGTGTTTCTCGAAGCCTTCGAGGGGCCACTGGATCTGCTGCTCTATCTGATCAAGCGTCAGAATATCGACATCCTCGAAATCGATGTTGCAGAGATCACCAGTCAGTACATGGCTTACGTGGATCTCATGGAGGCAAGCCAGTTCGAACTGGCGGCGGAATATCTGGTGATGGCCGCCATGCTGGCAGAGATCAAGTCGCGCATGTTGTTGCCGCGCAGCAGCAACGAGGAAGAGGATGAGGAAGATCCGCGCGCGGAGCTGATTCGTCGCCTCCAGGAATATGAGCGATACAAGAAGGCTGCGGAAGACATGGACGAGCTGCCACGCCTGGAGCGCGACATCTACGCTGCCGGGGCAGAGACTCCTCAGATGGAGCGCAATGCGCCCGAACCGGTGGTGGAGCTGCGCGAGATTCTGATTTCTCTGGCCATGGTCCTGCGTCGTGCCGACATGTTCGAGAGTCATCAGGTGCAGCGTGAAACGCTGTCGACGCGGGAAAAGATGTCCGAGATCCTGGTACGCCTTTCCAGCCAGCGCTTCGTGTCGCTGGTCTCTTTGCTGATGCGGGAAGAGGGGCGTCTGGGAGTGGTGGTGACCTTTCTGGCGGTTATGGAGCTCATCAAGGATTCTCTCATCGAGATAGTCCAGACCGAGCCGTTTGGCCCCATACATTTGAAGGCGCGCAGTGAATGAACGAAACCAATACCAAACTCAAGCAGATCATTGAAGGTATCTTTCTGGCGGCGGGGAAACCTCAGTCACTGGAAGCTAGCGTCGAAGTTTTTCTGGAGGAGGAGCGTCCCTCTCGAGAGGAGCTGCTGGCGGCTCTGTCGGCAATCGCCGCCGACACGGAAGGCCGAGGCTTCGAGCTTAAGGAAGTGGCCTCGGGGTTTCGTTTTCAGGTCAGACAGGGCCTCAGCCCCTGGGTGTCGCGTCTCTGGGAAGAACGGCCACAGCGCTATACGCGAGCCTTGTTGGAGACGCTGGCACTGGTGGCCTATCGTCAGCCGATTACCCGGGGTGACATCGAGGAAATTCGCGGTGTGAGTGTGAGTTCCACGATTATCCGCACGCTGCTGGATCGTGAGTGGATTCGGGTGGTGGGGCATCGTGATGTGCCTGGCCGACCTGCGATGTTTGCTACCACGCGTCAGTTCCTCGACTATTTCAATCTGAAGAGTCTGCAGGATCTGCCACCGCTGTCCGAGATTCGCGATCTCGACAAGCTCAACCCGGAGCTGGCACTTGAGGATGACGACCTCGCTGGCATGCGCGTCCTGGAATTGCCGCCGGAGAGTACGGGGATGGAGCCCGGCGCGAGAGACGACGCTGATGATAGCGAAGATATAGACGAGGACGATGACGAGTTCCTGGATGAAGAAGAAGCCATGGCGCTGGCGAAACGCCCGCTCGATGAGATCCTGGGCATTGGCCAGTTCGCGAACAAACAAGGGGAGTTGACCCCAGAGCAGGATTAGAACGAATTACCAACAGTGCGAACCTCAAAATTGAAGTTCGCCAGACACATGTCGTGAGACAGCGGAGAAGACGATGGACGAAAAACTGCAGAAAGTATTGGCGCGCGCGGGCTTCGGTTCGAGGCGTGAAATGGAGGAGTGGATCAAGCAGGGGCGCATCAAGATCAATGGCAAAGTAGCCGATATCGGTGATCGCGTAGGCAAGGCCGATGCGCTCCTGGTGGATGGCAAGAAGGTGAATCCAAACAGTGCCGTCAGCGAATTGCAACGAGTGCTGTTGTACAACAAGCCTGAGGATGAGATCTGCTCACGCAAGGACCCAGAAGGCAGACGTTCCGTGTTCGACAAGCTGCCCCCTATCACCCATGGACGCTGGGTTGCCATCGGGCGTCTGGACATCAACACCAGCGGCCTGCTGCTGTTCACCACCGACGGCGAACTCGCCAATCGCCTGATGCATCCCTCTTCAAACGTTGACCGTGAGTACGCCGTGCGCGTGATGGGCGACGTCACTGACGAGATTATTGCCAACATGCTCAAGGGCGTGATGCTCGATGAGCACCTGTGCAAGTTCTCGGACATCCAGTACTTTGCCGGCGAAGGCGCCAACCGCTGGTATCACGTCGTGTTGATGGAAGGGCGCAACCGTGAGGTGCGCAAGCTGTGGGAATCCCAGGGCGTCCGGGTAAGTCGCCTGAAGCGTGTGCGCTATGGGCCGATCTTCATTCCCAGCAGGGTCAAGAAGGGCGATTTCTATGAATTGCCGAAAGAGGAAATGGCTCTGCTGTACAACGCGGTCAACCTTCCCTTGAACACCCGTCCAAAGAAAGTGGCTCCCGTGCGGCGCTGATTTCCCCCTCGAAGGCTGCGTATTCAGTTGAATGCGCAGTCAGCTCCAGCTAGAAACGAATGGCATTTCCCCCGCAGGCTTTGGCTTTTCCGAGTGCCTTGGCCGCGCGTTCCAACAGGCTTGTGCTGGAGTCGGTTCCCGTTAGTACCGAGAAACCAAGACTGAGGGATACCTGCAGAGGTTCCTGGTCGGGCAGTTGTCCCGGAATTTCCAGCCCCTCTTTCTGGAAGCTCCTGAGAATTCGCCTGGCGATGACCTGGGTGCCTTCCTTGTTGGTATTGTGGAGAATCACGAGGAATTGATCATCTTCGTAGCGGAATACTGCGTCTGTGGTACGGCACAATTGCATGATGCGACGCGCCAGTGCGCTCAACACTTTGTCTCCAGTCATGTGTATATGATTGATGTCGATCAGGAGGACGGACAATGCCTGGTTATGACGTTTGGAGAGATCGATCTCCCGCTCCAGCGTAGAGGGGAGCGTGCTGATGTTGTCGGCGCCCGTAAGAGGGTCCATATACGCGGCTTTCACAGCCGTTGTATATTTCAACGAGTTGCGCAATGGGCAGATCAACGGCGACAACAGCGATTCGAGTATGCCGAGTTCTTTCTCGGTGAATTTCTTGCTGCGTTTGAAAACAATCTCGCCGAGACGATCTTCACTGGTAATCAGTCTGTAGCCACAGCTGTGTGTCGATTGTTTGGCGATGCTGGCATCGACGCCCTGATCTTCGTTGCTGTAGTAGATGCCATCGAGTTTGACGGCCGTGCTCACGTTCTCCAAGTACACACTCAATAGCGTGTTGAGCTCCAGAGACGATTGCAATGCTTCGCTCAATTGTATGCGCAGGTCGGGCATTTCGCCCGGCAGCAGACCTGTTTGTGTGATCGGCTTAACCTTGCCGGCATCAGTCTCGGACTGCGTTTTTGCCCGTACGGAAATCACCATGACTCACCTCGGAATTGTATTTATTGTTGTCGCTACGCTGGCACTCATAGTCCGATGACTTTGTTGCCGCCAGCACTCTTGATCAGGTATAGCGCTTTGTCTGCACGGTTGAACAGGGTTTCGGGCGAGTCTGAATCACAGAAGGTTGTCACCCCGACGCTGACCGTGATTCTGACCGATTGTTCTTCAAGAGCGATCTCCGTGTCTGCAATGGCGCGACGGATACGTTCTGCAATTATCAGTGCTCCCTCGGCGTTGGTGCGATTGAGCAGGACCACAAACTCTTCACCACCATAGCGGAAGCTCAGGTCTGTTTGACGATTGACCTGCTTCAGCGTTCTGACAATTTGTTTCAGCACTGTGTCGCCGACACTGTGGCCGTAGCGATCATTGATCAGTTTGAATTTGTCGATGTCCAGAACCAAAAGCGACAACGCATGCTGATGGCGGCGGGAGAGGCTGATTTCTCGTGCAAGCGTGTTGGTCAGAGCGATTCGATTGCCTGCTCCAGTCAATGGGTCGGTCAAGGAGGCTGTCAGCGCTTCGTAGTACAGCAGAGCATTACGCAGGGGGCAGATGAGAGCGCTCAGCATCACTTCGATACCTTCCAGATCCCGGTCGGAAAATCGAGTGCTGCGGTAGAAGACGATCTCGCCGAGATGATCTTGAGCGGTGATCAGGCGATAGCCGCAGCTGTGGGAGGCTTTGCGGCCAGCCAGAAACTGCAGTGTCTTGTGGTCGTTAAGGTATTGAAGCCCATCCAGCTCGATGGCAGGCGAAAGCTCTTTCAAAAATAGCTGCAGCAACTGTTCAATTTCCAGAGTGGTCTGCAGGCTGGCGGCCATGCGATAGCGCCGCTCGCCGTAGTTTTCCCTGGGAGCTTCGATTGGAGGAGGTAGTGGCCTGCTCAGGCTGATCCTGGCACTGTTGAAATCAATAGTGTTCGAGGGTTGAAGTAGCGTCGCCATTGTTTGATTGCTCCCGAGTCCGGAAGCTGCGAGCTGCGGCAGCGTGTCCGGTAAGCATCCCGATTGATGCTGGTACCGGTGTTAAGCCATTATCATGCCAATAGTGAGGTTATTGATTTTTATTGTTTAAAAACAAATAGTTAATCACTAATTGTTGAGTTGTAAAAGGTCGCTGCGGCAAACCCCGGGTTGCCACCTCCGTTGCGGGAGCGGCAAATTTTGTCGCATTGCCGGTGCTTGCCCGCTGCAGAGACGGTTTTCTGACGCGCGCGGCATGCTTCTAGGGTGGGATTCTGACGTCATTCTCAAGCCTGGAGGGCCTGACCCGTGACGTCCTTGCTATCGTTACCCATCAGGTAGAGATACAAGGCCATACGCGATTCCGGGGTGGCCAGTTTTGTGGGGTCTTCAGCGGGATAGGCTGCCTTGCGCATGGCGGTGCGGGTGGCGCCCGGATCGATGCTGTTCACTCTGATGGCGCTGGTCTGTTTCAACTCATCGGCCAGTACCTGCATCATGCCCTCAACGGCAAATTTGCTGACGGCATAGCCGCCCCAGTAGGCGCGTCCTTTTCTGCCCACACTGGAAGATGTGAAGATGATACTTGCCTGAGGGGCAGCCTGCAGCGCAGGCAGCAGACTGCGAGTCAGCAGGAATGCGGCATTCACGTTGACCTGCATGACCTGCATCCAGGCATCCAGCGGATAGAACTGCAACGGTGTACGTGGTCCCAATGCGGCAGCGTTGTGCAGGAGCCCATCCAGTCGACCGTACTGTTCCATGATGGTTTCACCCAGTTCGCGATAGTCCTCTTCCTTGGCATGTTGCAGGTTCAAAGGATGGATGATGGCTTCCGGTGCGCCGCTGTCCGCGATCTCGTCATAGAGTTTTTCAAGCTTGCTGACTGTTTTCCCCAGCAGGATTACCGTCGCCCCGTGGGCCGCGTAGGTGAGGGCGGCGGCATGGCCAAGGCCGTCTCCGGCGCCAGTGACCAGGATCAGTTTGTCCTTGAGAAGGTTCGGGTGTGTTTGGTAGTTTTCCATGTGTGTTTCCGTGATTGTGTAAATTGAATCTGGCAAAAGAAGGCCTGTCAGCGCTACCTGTGGGCGCTATCAAGCCAGGCGGTAATGTCATTGACGTGCGTGACGATCATGTCGGCGCCCCAGTCAGCGACAGGAGGGGAGGCGGGCAGATAGCCATAAGCCGCCGCGATGGTGTACATCCCCGCCTGTTGCCCAGCACTGATATCGCGGGGATGATCGCCTACATAGACCCCTGCGGACGGCTCGCAACCCAGTAGTCGGCAGGCCAGCAGCAACGGCTCAGGATGTGGTTTGGTAAATGTTACATGCTCGGGGCAGATGAGAGTCTGGCAGCGTTCCAGCAAGCCGAGGCTGCGCAGCAGGGGGATGCTGTACAGTTCGGGCTTGTTGGTGACGACACCCCAATGAATGCCGCGCTGCTCAAGGAGGCTTAACAGCTGGTCCATGCCAGGGTACAGCGTAGACTGGGTCTGCGGAATCTGTTCGCCATACAGGGCCAGCAATCGCGTGAGCAGCGTCTTGAAGCGGACATCTCCTTCGTCAATGCCAAACGCGAGCTCCACCAGTGCGCGTGCCCCATTGGAGACAGTCTGATGGACGGCCTCCGGGCTCACGGGCGGGATTCCGGCGACAGTGGTCATCTCATCCAGCACCGCAGCAAAGTCTGCGGCAGTGTCTACCAGCGTTCCGTCGAGATCGAACAGCACGCTGGTAATGGCAGTCGGTGAATTTACGGGCATGACAAACTCAGTTCCTTTCAGTAGTGCTGATCGGGCCGACGACGGCAGGGCGTGTGAAATGGGCCAGGTAATTGACGTCGACATTTGGCTGCAGGGAGTAGCGTTTGGTAATAAGGTTGTAGCCCATGCCGATCAGTTCGCCGGTATCGAGATCGCAATCCCTGCACCATGCGGCCAGCTCCGACGGACGTATGAATTTGGCGAAGTCGTGTGTGCCCTTGGGCAGCAGGTTGAGAACGTATTCGGCCCCGAGGATTGCGAAGACGTAGGCCTTGGGGTTGCGATTGATCGTCGAGAAGAACAGGTGACCACCCGGTTTGACCAGGGTCGCACAGGCCGCCACAACGGCGGCGGGATCGGGAACATGCTCCAGCATTTCCAGACAGGTCACTACGTCATACTGTCCTGGTTCGCGTTGGGCCAATGCTTCTGCGGCGATGTTCTCGTAACGTATCTCAAGGCCGCTCTCCAATTGATGCAGTCGTGCCACTGCCAGTGATGCTTCGGCGAGATCGATTGCAGTAACCTCGGCCCCCTGACGTGCCATGGCTTCGCTCAAGATGCCGCCACCACAACCAATATCGACAACGCGCTTGCCGGCCAGTGTGGTCTTGCTGGTGATGAAACCCATCCGCAGCGGATTGATCTCATGCAGGGGTTTGAATTCGCTCTGAGGATCCCACCAGCGCGAGGCCAGTGCCTCAAATTTGCGAATCTCTGCCAGATCGCTGTTGGAGATGGGAGTGTTTTGCGTGTTCGACATGAGGATTCCTTAGCGCCGTGCATCTGGTTGAATATGAGCCTGCCAGACGAGCACGTTGCTGCGAAGTTTGTGGGTGTCAATGGTAGTCAACTGGCCACCCTCGACAAGCAGCCTGCCGCCTACCCAGACATGGCTGACCTGGTTGCTTTGTGTGCTGTACACCAGATGAGAGATTATGTTGTACACCGGCATCGCGTTGAAAGTGTCCATTCTGATGGCGACGATATCAGCCAATTTGCCGGGTTTCAGCGAACCGATGCTGTCGTCCATGCCCAGGGCCCGAGCTCCGTTCAATGTTGCCATCTCCAGTGCCTGCAGCGCGGGGACCGCGCTGGCATCGCCGGCAACCGCCTTGCCGATCAGTGCCGCTGTGCGCATCTCGGCGAACATGTCGAGATCATTGTTGCTGGCGGCGCCGTCGGTGCCCAGCGCTACGTTGACCCCAGCCTTGTGCAGTTTAGCCACCGGGCAGAATCCGCTGGCCAGCTTCAGATTGGATTCCGGGCAGTGTACGACGCTGGCACCGTTGTCATGCAGTAGTGTGATCTCCGCGTCTGTCAGTTGGGTGGCATGCACGCAAAGTAGTCGGGGTGACACCAGTCCAAGTGCGGCAAGGCGTTGCAAAGGGCGCTTGCCAGTCGTTGTTTCTGCGTCATGAACCTCTTGCGCGGTCTCATGGACGTGCATGTGAATCGGTACATCCATTTCTTCTGCCAGGATCGCGATTTTGCGCAGCGGAGCGTCAGAAACTGTGTAAGGTGCATGCGGGCCGAAGGCAACGTTGATCAGCGGATGGTGACGATAAGTGTCGTGCAGTTGCGTGGCTTTGCTGATGTATTCATCGGCATCGGCAGCCCACGCACTGGGAAAATCCAGCACCGGGCAGCACAGCTGAGCGCGGATGCCAATTTCCTTGGCGGCTCTGGCGGCAGCATCTGGAAAGAAATACATGTCGGCGAAGCAAGTGGTGCCACACAAAAGCATTTCTGCAATGGCGAGTTGAGTTCCCTCGTAAACAAATTGCTCGCTGACCCAGCGGCTCTCAAGTGGCCAGATGTAGTCATGTAACCACGTGTGTAACTGCAAATCATCGGCTGCACCCCGCAGCAGCGACATGGCGGCATGGCCGTGCGCATTGATCAAGCCTGGAATCAGGGCGTGGTCACCCAGATTGAATTCTTCTGTTGCCACATAGCGCTGCTTCGAATTTTCGGTGGGCAGCACTGCGGTGATACGCCCGTCGTGCACGGCGATACTGTGATCTTCAAAAACGCTCTGGGTGCCGTTGGCAGGAATGATCCAGCGGGCATGAATGAGCAGATCAATCTGTAAGGGACTCTCTTGCTGCACAGTTTTCTCACTCTGGCTGCGGATGAAATTGGACGCGAATTATAGCCAATGCTGCATGAAATAGCCCGCCTGGTAAGGGTGTCGGTGGGACATTAGTTTGTGGTAGCATTGCGAACTTTTACAGGGCACGAATCGTGAGATATTTCATGGCGATCCGTTGCTTCTACGTGTCGCTGAGGGCTTTGGATTTATGTCTGATACAACTAAACAGGTATTGCCCGTTTCTCTTGAAAGTGAAATGCGGGAGTCCTATCTGGCTTATGCCATGAGCGTCATTGTCGGCAGAGCGCTTCCTGATGTCCGCGATGGACTCAAGCCGGTGCACCGACGCGTCCTCTTTGCGATGAATGTGCTCTCCAATGACTGGAACAAGCCCTACAAGAAGTCGGCCCGCGTGGTCGGTGACGTCATCGGTAAATACCACCCGCACGGCGACACAGCGGTTTATGACACCATCGTGCGTATGGCCCAGAGCTTTTCTCTGCGTTACACACTGGTGGATGGCCAGGGTAACTTCGGTTCCGTTGACGGCGACATGGCCGCCGCGATGCGATATACCGAAATCCGCATGGCCAAGATTGCCCACGATCTTATGGCCGATCTCGACAAGGAAACAGTCGACTTTTCTGACAACTATGATGGCACCGAGAAGATTCCGGACGTTTTCCCCACTCAGATCCCCAACCTGTTGGTGAACGGCTCCTCCGGCATAGCCGTGGGCATGGCCACCAATATACCTCCGCACAATCTGCGTGAAGTGATCGATGCCTGTGTGGCATTGCTGGACAACGAAGACATCACTATTGATGAGTTGATGGAGCACATCAAGGGACCGGATTTCCCGACGGCCGCGATCATCAATGGCCGGGCAGGCATCATCGAAGCCTACAAAACCGGGCGCGGGCGCATTTATCTGCGGGCGCGGGCAGAGGTCATCGAAGACGAAAAGACCGGGCGCCAGACCATCATCGTGTCGGAGATTCCCTATCAGCTGAACAAAGCCAGGCTGATCGAGCGCATTGCTGAACTCGTCAAAGAGAAGAAGCTTGAGGGCATCTCCGAGTTGCGTGACGAATCGGACAAGGACGGCATGCGCATCGTAATCGAGCTGCGTCGCGGTGAGGTTGGCGAAGTCGTATTGAATAACCTCTACGCCCAGACACAGATGCAATCCGTGTTTGGTATCAATATGGTGGCGCTGGTCGATGGGCAGCCCAGGCTTCTGAACCTGAAGGAGATTATTCAGTCCTTCATTCGCCATCGCCGGGAAGTGGTGACGCGCAGGACGGTGTTCCTGCTGCGCAAGGCGCGTGAACGCGGACACATTCTTGAAGGTCTGGCAGTGGCATTGGCTGATATCGATGCCGTCATTGCACTGATCAAGGAGTCACCCTCTTCCGCTGAAGCCAAGGAGAAGCTGCTGGCCCGCTCCTGGCGTGCCGCGAGCGTACTGCAATTATTGGGTGATGCTGGCGCCGATGCCTGTCGTCCAGATGAGTTGCCGCTGGAATTTGGGATGCGAGGGCAGGAATACTACCTGTCACCCGTGCAAGCTCAGGCCATTCTTGAGTTGCGATTGCATCGCTTGACAGGGCTCGAACAGGAAAAGCTGATCAACGACTATCAGGAGTTGCTGAGTCAAATTGCAGATTATCTGGATATTCTGGGCAGTGAGGTGCGGCTGTTTTCTGTCGTGCGCGACGAGCTTGCGCTGGTGCGCGAAAACTATGGCGATGAGAGAAAGACCGAGATCATCACTTCCCAGCTTGATCTGTCCATGGAAGATCTGATCACCGAAGAAGATCGTGTTGTCACGATCTCTCGTACTGGATATGCCAAATCCCAGCCGCTGTCCGACTATCAGGCCCAGCGCCGGGGTGGCATGGGCAAGGCCGCTGCGTCCGTGAAGGATGAGGATGTCGTGGAGCACCTGCTGATCGCCAGCAGCCACGACACCCTGTTGTGTTTCACCAGTTCTGGCAAAGTTTACTGGCTGCGCGTATTCAATATTCCGCTCGCCAGCCGTATCTCACGCGGCAAACCCATCGTCAACATCCTTCCGTTGGAAGAGGGGGAGCACATCACCAGTCTGTTGCCGATCAAGGAATACACCGAAGGGCACTTCATTTTCATGGCTACCCGCCAGGGCACGGTCAAGAAGACTTCGCTGGCCAGTTTCTCTCGTCAGCGCAGCGTTGGCTTGCGTGCGATCGAACTGGATGAAGGCGACACTCTTATTGGGACAGCGCAAACGGATGGTCAGCGTGACATCATGCTGTGCAGCACCAGTGGCAAGATGATTCGATTCCGCGAGATCGAAGTACGTGAAATGGGGCGCACCGCGCGCGGCGTTCGTGGCATTCGGTTGGCTGCCGGTCACGAAATGATTGCACTTATTATTCCGGAGGACGGCAAGCAGGTCCTGACCGTCAGCGAGAACGGTTATGGCAAGCGGACTCACAATGAGGACTTCCCTCTTTACGGCCGTGGTGGTCAGGGGGTCATCGGGATGCAGACCAGTGAGCGTAATGGCCGTGTGGTTGGCGCCACCCAGGTAGACGATGGCGAAGAAATCATGCTGATTTCCGACAGAGGCACGCTGGTCAGGACTCGAGTCGACGAAATATCTGTGCAGGGCCGCAATACTCAGGGCGTGCGCCTGATCAAGCTCAAGGCCGATGAGAAGCTGGTCGGACTGGAACGAGTAGAAGAGCCCGAGGAGTCTGCAGAGCAATTTGTCGGCGATGTTGTCGATGCAGAGATCCCGGACATTGCGCAGGATCACGCTGAAGACTAAACCAGAAAGAGCAAACCGGCGGGAATCATTGTCTGTGACTAAGTCCGAATTTATCAGCACCGGGGAGAGCGGCGGAATTGTCGCGTTCCTCGGTCCCCTTGGTACCTTTACCCATGCTGCCGTGGATAGGTATTTTGGTCTGAATGCCGAAAAGCTCAGTGTGTCGGCCATTGATGATGTGTTCATCGAAGTGGAGACCGGTCGGGCGCGCTACGGTGTAGTCCCCGTCGAGAACTCCACCGAAGGAGCGGTGAACAATACTCAGGACTGCCTGATCGATACGTCACTCAATATCATTGCTGAAGTCATTATTCCCATCGAGCACAATTTTTTGATGCGGCAGGATGCGGAGACTGGAAAAATCTCTCGGATAGTTTCTCATCGGCAATCGCTTGCTCAATGCAGACGCTGGCTGAAGGCGAATTGGCCGCAAATCCCCACGCAGGAAGTCAGCAGTAATGCCGAGGCGGCACGGCTCGCGTCTGAAGATAGCAGTGTGGCTGCCATCGCTGGGGAGCGGGCAGCAGCACTCTATGGGCTGAAAATTCACGCGCAGCGTATTCAAGATCAGCACAACAACAGTACTCGATTTCTGGTGCTGGCCAATGAATTAACGCATTCGACTGGCCGCGACAAGACCTCGATTCTGGTCTACACCGAAAACAAACCAGGTGCCTTGTTCCGCGTACTCGAGCCGTTCGAGAAGCAGCAGGTCAGTTTGACCAGAATCGAAGCCCGCCCCGCCAGGGACAGTATCTGG
Organism: Gammaproteobacteria bacterium; assembly: GCA_030645995.1. GTDB lineage: Bacteria > Pseudomonadota > Gammaproteobacteria > Pseudomonadales > Pseudohongiellaceae > UBA5078. The sequence goes on from JAUSMU010000203.1 coordinate 16,960, forward strand.
GATTATGTGTTTTTCATCGATTTCGAAGGGCATCGGGACGATGCCGCTGTGCAGAGCGTCTTCAATCAGTTGCAGGGGCGTGCCGTCAAGATCAAAACGCTGGGTTCCTACCCGGCGGCCTTGAACAGCGAGGGCGGTGACGCAGCATGAGTCTGTTGCAGAACAAGAGTGTACTGATCGTCGGATTGGGGCTTATTGGTGGGTCCGTTGCGCGAGGGTTGCGTAGCGGCGGTCTGTGTCGTGCTATTTACGCCTGTGGTAGAGACGAGCGTCCGTTGCAGCAAGCGCAGGCCGACGGAGTGATAGACGAATGGTCTACCGATCTCAAGTCTATCGCTGTCAAAGCGGACGTCATTCTTATATGTGTTCCTACGCTGACCGTACGACGTGTGTTTGAAGACCTCAAGGGAGTGGTGTCGGATACGACCATTCTGACGGACGCTGCCAGTGTGAAAGGCAGTGTGGTTGAGGATTTTCAAGCAGTATTTGGAAATGAGTGTGGTCAATTTGTCCCTGCACATCCTATAGCGGGATCAGAGCAGACTGGATACCTGGCGTCGAATACGAAGTTGTTTATGGGGCGCAAGGTGATCCTGACCCCTCTTGCCAACACCGACCGTACAGCCTTGTTGGTTGTGACGCAGTTATGGCAGGCGCTTGGGGCTCTGGTTAATGAGATGCATGTAGACACCCACGACGCCGTGCTGGCAGCGACAAGCCATCTGCCGCATTTGCTCGCCTTTTCACTGGTCAACACGCTGGCGCATGAAAAGCAGACAGAGGATATTTTTCGTTATGCGGCTGGTGGATTTGCCGGATTTACACGCATTGCCTCAAGTGATCCTGTAATGTGGCGGGATATATTTCTCGCCAACGGACCGGCTACTGTTGCCGTACTGGATGCCTATGTTCAAGAACTTGGGAGTATGCGCGATGCTATCGTTGCGGGCGATGGTGACCTGTTGCGCAGTAGGTTTCAAAGTGCGAAGGATGCTCGCGACAGTTTTGTCCGCAAGCACTTCTCTAACGGTAATGGCGTCGAAACATATGGTCATTCAAATCAGATTGTTCCCGCGCAGAAAGTTGTGCCGGTCCTGACAATTGATGGGCCTGGAGGCTCTGGCAAAGGCACAATCAGTGCCCGAATAGCACAAACATTGGGTTGGCACTATTTGGATAGTGGTGCTTTGTACCGATTACTGGGGCTGGCCGCAAGGCGAGCCGGGGTCTCCACCGGTGATGAAGCGCTGCTACTGCCATTGATTGAGCGGATGCGTATCAGATTTGGGCCTGATCAAGGGGCGATCTGGCTGGATGATGAGGAAGTGTCGTCAGAGCTGCGAACGGAGACCAGTGGGGCTGCAGCTTCCGAAGTAGCCGTTCACCCGGCAGTTCGGCAGGCATTGCTGGAATTACAGCATGACTTCCGACAAATGCCAGGCCTTGTGGCGGATGGTCGCGACATGGGAACAGTGGTATTTCCGGATGCCCAGCTCAAGATATACCTGACCGCCTCGGTGGAGGAGCGTGCAAATAGGCGGTATAAGCAGTTGATTGCAAAGGGGATTGATGTTAACCTCTCCGACCTTTTTGTGGATATAACGGCGCGTGATGAGAGGGATTCTTCTCGGGCTGCGTCACCGCTGAGGCCAGCGGACGATGCCTTGTTGATCGATACGACTGAGATCGGCATAGAACAAGTGGTAGCTTTAGTGCTTGATCTGATTCGTCAGCGTTACTTATCCACGTAAGTATTTAGTTGTATAAGACGTTCTTATTGCTCTTTATCCGAATTGCCAGCATCTATCGGGTATTGGGCTTTTAGTAATAACCCCGTATGAGCTGGAATACGGTTAATCTTGAAATTTACAGGAATAAAGATGAGTGAAAGTTTCGCTGAATTATTTGAACAGAGTTTAAACGACATTGATATGACACCTGGTGCCATCGTCACTGGCATCATTATCGATATCGATTCGGACTGGGTAACAGTCCATGCAGGATTGAAGTCTGAAGGCGTCATTCAAAGAAGTGAATTCCTCAATGAAGACGGCACGTTTTCATTGTCCATAGGCGATTCAGTAAAGGTTGCGCTGGAATCCGTTGAAGACGGTTTCGGTGCCACTCGTCTGTCCAGAGAGAAGGCCAAGCGCGCCGAGTCCTGGATGGATCTGGAAGCAGCGTTCGAGAAAAATGAAGTGGTCATGGGTGTTATCAACGGCAAGGTCAAAGGTGGCTTTACTGTTGATCTGAACAACATTCGTGCCTTCCTGCCAGGCTCATTGGTTGATGTACGCCCAATCCGCGACACAACTCACCTGGAAGGTCAGGAACTGGAATTCAAACTGATCAAACTGGATCAGAAACGCAACAACGTCGTGGTATCCCGTCGCGCAGTGCTGGAAGCTGTCAGCACTGAAGAGCGTGATGAACTGCTGGCTGCTCTGCAGGAAGGCATGTCCGTCAAGGGCGTTGTCAAGAATCTTACCGACTACGGTGCCTTCGTGGATCTGGGCGGTGTTGATGGTCTGCTGCACATCACTGACATGTCTTGGAAGCGCATCAAGCATCCAAGCGAGATCGTGAATGTTGGCGACGAGATTCAAGTCAAGATTCTGAAGTACGACCGCGAGCGTAATCGTGTATCACTGGGCCTGAAGCAACTTGGCGAAGATCCATGGGTAGCTATCAAAGCCCGTTATCCAGAGAAATCCGTGGTCAAGGCAACTGTGACCAATCTGACCGACTACGGCTGCTTTGCCGAACTGGAGCAGGGTGTCGAAGGTCTTGTTCACGTATCCGAAATGGACTGGACGAACAAGAATGTTCACCCATCCAAAGTCGTGCAACTGGGCGACGTAGTGGATGTGATGATTCTGGACATCGACGAAGAAAGACGTCGTATTTCTCTGGGTATCAAGCAGTGCTTCCAGAACCCATGGGATCGCTTTGCCGAGACTTACAAGAAGGGCGACAAGATCAGTGGCAACATCAAGTCCATCACTGATTTTGGTATCTTCATCGGTCTTGAGGGCAACATCGACGGCTTGGTTCACCTTTCCGATATCTCTTGGGATGAGCCAGGCGAGGAAGCAGTTCGAGCCTACAAAAAGGGCGATGAAATCGAAACTGTCATTCTGTCGATCGACTCCGAACGTGAGCGTATTTCTCTGGGCATCAAGCAGCTGTCCGACGATCCGTTCGTCAGCTATGTTGGCGAATTTGAGAAAGGCAGCATCGTGAAGGGTGTGGTTTCTTCAGTAGATGCGAAGTCTGCAACTGTCACACTGACTGAAGGCGTAGAGGGTGTTCTTCGTGCTTCTGAAATCAGCAGAGACAAAGTGGAAGATGCCAGAAACGTGCTGAAAGAAGGCGACGAAGTGGAAGTCAAAGTGATCAGCGTTGATCGCAAGAGCCGAGTGCTTGGCCTTTCTATCAAAGCGATCGAAATTGATGACGAGAAGTCAGCAATTCAGGAGCACAAGAGCCAGGAACCAACGTCGGCTGCACCGACAACCATTGGTGATCTGATCAAAGCAGA
>JAUSMU010000208.1 GCA_030645995.1 Gammaproteobacteria bacterium
TGATTGCCGCGCTGGGCCGCCTCGTCCTGGACAGATTTGCGCGAGACGGACTTGCGCGTGCCGGACTATAATGCCCGCACACCTTCACGCACTGTGATAACTCCGACACCGCAGGACCGCGACCATGGCAAAACCCACCAGTCTGGGCATCCAATTCCCGACCAGACGCCTCCTGAAAGGTTTGACCGTCACTTGCGTCATACTGCTGCTGATACACATCGCCCTGACGATCTGCCACTACCGCTGGATCGAGCTGCCATGGATGCTGCGTGAACTATTCGATGTCGATGAAGAGGAAAGCATTCCGACCTGGTTCTCGTCCGGCGTGCTGTTGCTGGTCGCCGTTGTCCTGTTCTTCATCTATCGTCTGAAGCGGCTTGCCGGGGATTCTTACGCGCCATACTGGGCCGGGCTCGGTGCCGGTTTCACGTTCATGTCGGTCGATGAGATTGCGGGCTTTCACGAGACGCTCAACAGCGTCATCGAGATGTCCTGGGCCGTACCGGGATTGGTGGTAGCGGTGGTGGTCGGGTTGCTGTATCTGAAATTTCTTTTCAGCCTGCCGACTGCGACCGCCGTCCAATTCATGATGGCGGGAGCGATCTTTGTCGGGGGGGCAATAGGCGTGGAGCTGGCTACGGAACCGTTCCTCTACAACGATGAGCTGGACACTCTGGCCTACAATCTGTGGACGCCTGTCGAAGAAGGAATGGAGATGGGGGGCGTGATTTTCTTCCTGTCCGCGCTCTTCGATTATCTGAAGAACAGCTACCAGATGGAATTCAACGTCGCCCCCAGGGCCACGAAATAGTGTTATTGCCCCAATAGATTCGCAGGGGAAAATTGGTCAGTCAGGATTCGCAGGCTCTCATCCCAGTCCGGCTTTGTGCTCAGCCGTACGGGAAATTCCAGAATATCCACGCCATAGACCTTCAGTGGTTCGTAAAGTGCCTGCGCGGTCTGGCTCAACTGCCCCTGATCAGGCAACGGCTTCTGCTGCGCGATGATCACGCGGTTACCCGACCCTGACATCTTGAAATTGAAAAACTCACCGAAGACGCTCGTATAAGTGACCGACTCATGGGAGTACAGATTGCTGGTGGAGAAAGTATTGGCCACCAGCACGCCATCGGGCGTCAGTAGCTGCTTCACTTCCTGCAGAAACTCCTGGGTCAACAGATGCTCGGGAATGTATTCGCCAGTGAAGGCGTCGAGCATGATGAAATCGTACTTCGCACCCTGCAGTCCCGCACGCTTGATGAAGACGCGGGCATCGACAACATGCGCCTTGAGATTGTCGTCCTCGGTAAAATTGAAGTAATCGCGTGCCACGTTCAGCACCGCCTGATCGATC
>JAUSMU010000222.1 GCA_030645995.1 Gammaproteobacteria bacterium
GATTTTGAAGCACTGCGGCAGGAAACCAAGATCGCAATTAGCCTTGCGATGATTAAAGCAACTAAGGAGATTGATATAGTTACGCTCGATCAGATATGCGGCGAGTCCGGGGTAGTTTGCGGTGCCGACGTAATAGCGCAATTTAGTCCGGGGGCGAGTACAGGAAGTAATAATGATTCTGGGGATGGGGAAGAAACAAAGTCCGGCGGAGGCGGGGGAGTGCTGAGTGGGTCGAATAACACTACCGGTTACTGGGAAAATGAGGTTTCTCCAGGCAAGCACGAGTATGAAAGATTTTCAGATGCAATTTGTAAATTGGAGACTTCCGGCTGTACACGGGACAATGTGCTTAATATTCTCAACGAAGTAGGTGTACACCCAGGCCAAGAGAAACCCTTTACCCCTGGCCAACCATATATCGCAGATGCTGATCTTCCCTTCGTCCCATTCAGTGACCATATAAATACAATTGCCTTATACGACCAATCTGAAGCCCAGATAGGCGTGCGAAATACTACAACCGATGACCATTTGTTGAATCCAGGCTACGTAGAACGATATGTTGTAGAGATTGGAGGAGAAATAAAAATTCGAACATACGGAGAAGGCGAAGGGATACTTGGTGGAGCCAATGTGCGCTTTGTCGATAATACGTGGGCTCCCATAGACAGCCAAGTATCGGAAGAATTTCATCGGAGATTTGCGCCATGAAAGAGTTTTTTTTCAACACAATGTATGCAATTTCTTATTTAATGATAGAAAACTCAAGTAGCTACTTCGCTTTCTACGTCATCGCACCTATTCCAATTTATTTGTTCCTGATAATTACTTACAGATTCAAAATTCCATTTAGGTCGAGAAAATCCATAGCATTCTTAATTCCCGCACTCTCGATGTCTATACTGCTTATGGCATTTGTTGCTTTGACTGCCATTGGCCTCGGTGCCTGGGGTAAGCCCTGACGCAACCGGCACCCACACCTCCACGTTCAGCTACGGCCCGGATCGCTCGCATTACAAACGCGTCGACGCCGACGGCACCACCGTCAAGACCACCCTCTCCATCGGCAACGTCGAGTTCATCAGCCACAGCAGCGGTGTCACCGAGACCAAGCGCTACATCGCCGACATCGCGGTGGTGACCGACTCCAGCACGGCGGGCCACAGCGAGCATACACCCACAAGGACACGCTGGGCTCCACCGACATCATCACCGACGCCGTGGGCGGCATCGTGGCCGAGATGAGCTTCGATGCCTTCGGCAAGCGCCGCAACGTGCTCACCCTGGCAGAGCTTGCCGAGGCCCAGTACGACGTCCTCAACGCCATCACCACCAAAGGCTTCACCGGGCACGAGATGGTGGACGAGGTGGGCATCATCCACATGGGCGGGCGGATTTATGATCCGGAGCTGGGGAGGTTCATGAGTGCGGATCCGATCATCTCGGACATGACGAATGTGCAGAGATTGAACCGGTACTCGTATGTGTTGAATAGCCCTTTAAGTTACGTTGACCCAAGTGGTTTCGATGGCTGTAAGAGTGGCCCAGATGTAACTGGCGGCTGCGAAGGTGGATTCATTGATATATCGGCGTGGTATTGGACAGCCCCAATTACTCCTGACGATACACATATCAAACGCTCCGATCAGTGCCAAACTGCTGCTTTACTAAAAGCATGTTCTTCTGGAAGTGGGCCGCAAGGTCCTGGATCAACAACAGCGGATACCGAAACTACGCAGGGTGGCAATGTAGTCATCCCCCCTGCTGAAGTGGTGCCAGGGACAAAACCCGAACCTCCGGCAGACACTACCCCGCCACCAGCCGACACGACTGCCAACGGGGGCTCATCTGGCGAGGGGACACCGCCTCGGCCTCCGCCTCCTCCGCCTCCTCCGGCTCCGCCTCCGCCGCCTGTCGATCCGGAACCTTTAGTCCTTGACACTGATGTGACGTCAGGAGGCGGATCACCATCGCCGACAGTGTTTGGGACATTTGATGCCATTGCTACAGACTTGTTGCCGGGGTATCAACTCGGCAAATGTATCTTCGGCAGTGCTTGTAGTGCCGGGGAGTGGGCGTGGGGTATTATCGGGGCTATCCCTTATGGGGGAGCTGCGGTCGGATCGGCTGGCAGGTTGGGGAGGTTGTTGGTTGCAAAGAGTGGAAAGCAGTTTGAGGTTCTTACTGAATCTGCAATTTCGGGAACCTCCCGTTCAGCGCATCGCACTTCTGCAAACAAGGCGTTAGCCGAACAACTTCGCGCAGATCCCGACTTTGCTGCAGGGATGAACAAACAGCTCGGCACAGATGTTCTGAAACACATGGAATCTGGAAAGAGCGGTTTGAGGAACCCGCCAAGCACTGAATGGCATCACCCGAAAGGCAGCTCAGGTGGCATGTGGTTGCTCCGTCGAGGAACTCACCGTGATCCCGGGTTACAAGATTATTTGCACCAAGGCGGCACTGGCGGCTTTCGCGATTACTATAGGCAATGAAGCATGGACTTTAACAATATAAGAACGGCATCTTGTCAGCTGGCAAAGAAATTCGGTTTTCACATTCCAGCGTCTTTGCCTCTTCTCGAAACAGATTCTGATCCTAGACCAATAGAGGATATTGTTGATCGGGCTCTAGTCGTCTCAGTCATTGTTGCTGTGTCATACGGTTTCAAAAGGGACGCCGCATTGCTGTGGCTGGAACAGGAGTCTCTAATGGAATTATTGAGTCCGCAGGAAAAAGACTTTCTGAGTGGATCAGATGAAAGGCGGCAGCAATTTCAGGTTCAAGTTGAAACGCTGTGTGCGTTCGCTTGGTCATTGGGGTTGTTGCCAGATTTAGATTTTGAAAAGGACTGCCCCAATCACTTGGTCTCGCTTTATCCAGATTTCAAAAAGATGGAAACGACCGCCAAGTTCAGGGAAAGAGCCAAGCTGCGTACAACTCAAGAGATTGTTGAAGCCTGTGATGCTGCATATTGCCTTCACTGGGGGTTGAACCAGGCAATGCTTGATGGAGTTAAGTCTAAGCGTCGCATATCCCCAATTGTTGTTACTGAAAGGCGTCGGGCCTTAGAGTGGATACTGGGTAAAGAAGATTGGGATGAGATTGCATTGGATACTTGAAGCGCCTTCTTTCCACCCCTGGAATTGTGCTGAGTTTATTTCCGATTCTGTCCAAGTGAAACACCCTGATGCGCTGTCGGGGCGCCAACTTGTAATACCCTAGCGGGGGACGAACAATATCAAGATGCTCGAATCGAACTTACATATCTCTTCAAGCGGGATTTGATGCTGTACGAGAACGAGAAGGTCACCCTGAATCCCGAGTTCTTCGAGCTCAAGGAATAAGCTATCGAAGGCAGATCAGATCGAAACTGCTACAGATCATCGGACGTCGACAATCCCCCACCCCACTCACCCATCCCCCGCGAGAAAACTCTCGTAGGGAATGTGCAAGCCCTCGTGTAGCCTTTTGATCATTCGAAGACTTAACGGACGTTTGTGATTCAAAAATTCCGAGACGGGACCTCTGGCGCCTGAAAAATCGGCTCAAGACGCAAGAATGCCGCACGCAGGTCATCATCGCTTTTGATCGGTTTAATATGCATTGACGGCCTCCACGCTGATATTTCTACCGTTTCATATTCCCGCGCAAGAACTCAAGCGCCTTAACGATTTCATCCATTCCCGGCAACTCACCATAGACAAGATCGGCAAATACACCTTTGTATGTCACGTCCAGTGGTGCGCGCCATTTTGTGAAATCAGAAAAAAGCGGTGCGTCAACCAGTGGTTTTTCAAAACAATCGGCATATCCGAAAAACCCTGCTTTTTCATCTGCAATACACGCTTCACACAAGGGCAAAAATTCATCGCTCTGGACGAAATCTCTGTACTCAGTGTGGCGCAAGATCAGACATATCGCTCATCATTTTGAACCAGAATGAGACCATTCGTCACAGTGGTTTCAACGCTCTTCAGTAAATCTTTGCGAGGCTTATCATTCATGTCGCCCGCAAAAACTGCCAAGTCGATATCTTCCGAAAAACTTTCAGCGTCTTCATGCAATCGCATTAGCGGATATTCCAGTCCTTGGACATTGGCCACTCGCGGCCATCAAGACGCAACTTATAGGTCGTTGTCGGATTGAGTGACAGTTTCAGGCTCTCTGGTATCACCATGCGCAAGCTCGAAAACAGCAGTCCTACAAGCGCCCGGACTTGTGGGGTGTAATACTTTTCTGCCAGTGAAATCAGGAATGACTGCTCGTTTTCCGAGAGCTCGGAAATTTTCCGTCGAACTATTTTCAGTGAAAGATCGATATTGGAGTCAGGGATGGTTTTGATATCTTTCAAGGCATCGAGATACTGCAATATCTTGACGTTCTTTTCGTCCACCGGCGCGCGTGTTACGACCGTTCGGATACGGATTGTGGCGAATTCCTTTTCCTGGCGGCCACCATTCAAAGCAATCGTGACAGTGCGAGGCATTTGGGTGGTGAGACCAAGCTGATTGTAAAGAGACAAGCCTGTGACGTAGCCGCGCAAACGACCTTCTTTATAGAGAACGGAGCGAACCAGCTCTCCATCTGACGGTTTGCGAGCCCCAAGAAGGCCTTTTTTAGGCACATAAAATTTGCCTTTTGAAATGCGTGCCAACTGTTCTTCTGAGACCAATCGGTTAACCGCCTTGATTACAGCGGCGGGCGATTGGGCGTAGCTCTCCAGCTCCTGATAGCCAAAAATTTGGCCCGCAGGCATGTTCGCGATACCTTGCTGTACGGTCTGCGCAATATTCATGTGCACCTCCTCATGCCTTGAAATTACAGGATATTACCGAGGGTCGGCAAGTTTTTCGAGCTAAAAACATGACACAATGGGAATTAATTTAATTAACACAATAGGTTAGCCTAGCGGTCGCACGGTCGCCTACGCTAGCATTACAAACACGTCGCCCCTTGCAACTCCTTCGACACCCAACAGTTGCCAGTCTGGTGTCCGGTTGTAGAAAGATCGCAAAAATTCCTTGTGCTTGTCTGGCATGTTCCCAGTGACATCACGAATTAAATTTTCCCGAGCCAAAAGTAATATTTCCAGTGAT
>JAUSMU010000236.1 GCA_030645995.1 Gammaproteobacteria bacterium
TTCTTCGCGCGGATGACAGAAGCGGGCTCCTGGCGCCTTGCTCCAGTGAATCAGTTGTTCACGCCTGGCGTGCTCGGGGAGTTCACGATCACTGCAGGTGTTCTGCAACCACGTTTCGAAGGCATCGTTGCGCTGACGAGAGTCAGCGGAATCAACCGAGAAAAATGCTCTCAGATTGTGGAAGGAAAATCCTGAACCAATGATCAGCACCCGCCGGTCTGCCAGACTGCGAAGTGCATTCCCCATTTCGATGTGGACGAGCGGATCGAGCGTATTGACCAGAGACAATTGCACGCAGGGAATGTCGGCTTCTGGATACATGATCTTCAACGGGATGAACACACCGTGATCGAGCCCTCTCGCTTCATCCAGCGTCGCCTCGATTCCACTATTCCCGAGCAAACGCTGAACCTCACGCGCCAGTGCTGGATCGCCAGGACATGGATATTGAATCTCGTATGACTCTGGTGGAAAACCGTAGTAGTCGTAAATCAGCGAGGGCTTGCTGCCAGATGTGATGGTTGGAAGTTGCTCCTCCCAGTGGGCGCTGATAACGAGGATCGCGTCCGGGCGGGGGATGCTCGCCGCGATGCTTTGCAGACACGACACCATCTGGCGGTGGCCCGGGTCTCCGAGCAACGGCATGGGGCCGCCGCCGTGGGAGATGAAGAGTGCGCGAGGGAAAGCGTTCATTCTGAAGTCCTTACGGAATAAATATCTCGCGGCTATACCACGGAATTGCGGTAACGCCCGTAAGCACTTCGGTGCCATCGAAGATATGTGAGAACAGCGGCCCCGCCACAGTGAACGACAGCTCTTCGATCCGGCTGTCGGGGGCATCGGGAAGGCCCAGCACATCGGACGCCTGATCGATGTGATACGTGCGCGTGAACTCCGGGCGGCGGCCAGAGCGAATGACAACCTCGGACTGTCGCCGTACAGCCGCTGCTTTGCGGTAGCGCAGACTTAACGTCACGCTGTCGCCACTCTCTGCTTCCAGCTGCCATGTCTCTTCGGAGAGACCGCTCTCCTCGCCCTGGCCGGACGAGGTGCGCTCGACTCGCGCCATGGCTGCAGGTTGATACACCTCGTAAGCCCCAGGCCCTTCCGGCGAAATGCCATTCACGATCATGGTGCCAGACTGCCCGTTGCTCGCGTGGCGCGCCTGCACCGACATCACCATGTAGCGACTCGTGCCGGTGCGCACCGGCTGACCCTGCGCGTCCAGCACCAGGTGGCGATCCATGAACGTGACCGAAAGGTTTACCTGGCCCGGCGCATCCGCAATCGTGGCGACACTCCACCCATCGGGCAACAGCGGAATGATCGACGCCTCATTGACGCGGAAGCCGAGCGAGGTACGCGTCTCGGTGCTCCATTCGACGTAGTCCTGGGCTGTGGCCGGGGCGGACCAGGTGAGAATCGCGCAGGCTAGAAAGAGCAGGTGCAGGGTGGTGCGCTTTAGTGTCGTCATTTTTGTTGTCCATTTGAAAGCGTAGGAATGTAGATCAAAAACGGTGCGAGGCATGACTAATTGCGGGCAAGTCCATAGCGCGGGCGGCGGCGCTGATGGCGGATCACCAAAATCCGCACAACTTCAGCGTCGTCGAAGACTCTGTAAAAGATTGTCCAAGGAAAGTTGCGTACCGGGCACCTTCGAATCTGTTCTTCCTGTCTTTTATACCAGTTTGGATTGGCTAAAATTCTTTCAATAGCGGCGTAAACTTCCCGCCGCAATTGTGAACCAAGACCCGTTTGAATTTTGTCATAGTAGGTAACCGCGTCGTTCAGTTCCAAAGCTACCCGAGGGTGATACTCAATCCTCATTCCCGGCACCACCCGTAAGGCGCCGGAACTCAGAGTGATCGATAGGTACTACTTTCCCTGTTTCGATTTCCTTATCCCG
>JAUSMU010000333.1 GCA_030645995.1 Gammaproteobacteria bacterium
TTCTCAGAGAAACTCTTCGAGCACGCTGTTGAGAAACTGCTGTCCCTTGTCGGTGGGGCGTATGACACCGCCTTCGTCGATGAGCAGGGCCTTGTTTTGCAAGGATTCTACCTGCTTTTGCACCACCTCGAAACCCAGCCCTGTCGCCGCCTCGAACTGCATGGCGGTGAAGCCTTCCTGTAGGCGCAGCACATTGAGCATGAACTCCAGCGCCAGATCTTGCGTGGCAATTGCCGTGGTCTCCGCGCGGAACGGTGTGGGCATAAGTGAACGGGCGGCCTCCAAGTAATGTCCCGGCTGTCGTGACTTGCGGGTGCGCAGGATGCGGTTCTGCTCTGTCAATGAGGAAGAGACCAGCGTGATCTTGCCGTGTGCACCCGCACCGATGCCGAGATAATCGCCAAAGCGCCAGTAGTTCAGGTTGTGGCGTGAGCGGCGTCCTGCGCGGGCAAAGGCAGACACCTCGTAGCGTGCATAACCGTGTTGCGCCAGCAGGGCGAGTCCGCTGTCCTGAATATCGATCAGCTCGTCTTCGGGCGGCAGTGCCGGAGGTCTCTTGAAGAATTCCGTATTGGGTTCGATGGTGAGCTGATACCACGACAGATGCTCGGGCGCGAAGGAGATCGCCTCTTCAAGGTCGGCCAGCGCGGCGGCGACAGACTGTTCCTTGAGGCCATACATGATGTCCACATTCAGATTTTCGAAACCCGCCTGACGTGCGAACTCGATGGCCTTTCTGCCGTCGTCGCTGCCATGAATGCGGCCGAGGTTCTGCAGCTGCGCGTCATCGAAACTCTGAATGCCGATGGAGAGCCGATTGATGCCAGCGCGCCGATAATCGGCAAATTTGTCGCGTTCGGCAGTGCCGGGGTTGGCCTCCAGAGTGATCTCGATGTCGGTGGCGAAGCGCACATGTTGCAGCAGACCGTTGAAGAGCCGTTCATAGGCGCGCGCGGAAAACAGGCTCGGCGTGCCGCCGCCGAAGAAGATCGAACCGATCTCGCGCTCTTGCCCTTGATTATTGACCCACGGCAAATCATCCGCGAAATCCCGCAACAGCGCATCGACGTATTCCGACTCGGGAAGCTCGCCGTTCTTCTGATGCGAATTGAAATCGCAGTACGGACATTTGCGCACACACCAGGGGATGTGCACGTAGAGACTCTGGGGTGGTACTTGCAGCCGGTGAGCGTCGCTCACAGATGTGCCCGGCTGCGCTCGGCATTCCAGCTGGCGAGCTACTGGCGCAGTGCCTGGCCACGATGGCTGATGCTGTTCTTGATCGCCGGTTCCAGGTCGGCAGACGCGCAGCCGTGCGTCGGCACGTAGAACAGCGGATCATAACCGACACCATTTGCTCCCGACGGTGCGTGGAGAATGCGTCCCTCCCAGGTGCCCTGACTGATGAACGGCATCGGGTCTTCTGCATGACGCATGAAGACGATCACGCATTGAAAGCGCGCGCCGCGCTGCTCGATGGGGACGCTCGCAAGTGCGGCCAGCAGTTTGTCAT
>JAUSMU010000240.1 GCA_030645995.1 Gammaproteobacteria bacterium
GTGCGTCTGCTGGTCAAGCTGGCCGACGGGCAGATGATAGAAAGTGTGCTGCTGCCGCGCGACGGGCTCTGCGTTTCGACCCAGGTCGGTTGCGCTGTCGGTTGCCGCTTCTGCATGACTGGCAAGAGCGGCCTGATTCGCCAGGTGAGCAGCTTGGAAATCGTAGCGCAGGTCGTACTCGCGCGTCGGCAGCGCCCGGTGAAGAAGGTCGTGTTCATGGGCATGGGCGAGCCGGCGCACAATCTCGACAATGTGCTCGAAGCCATCGATCTGCTCGGCACCGAAGGCGGCATCGGCCACAAAAACCTGGTGTTTTCTACCGTCGGCGACCGCCGTGTGTTCGAACTGCTGCCGCAGCAACGCGTCAGGCCTGCGCTGGCCTTGTCGCTGCACACCACCAAGGCCGACCTGCGTGAACACCTGCTGCCACGCGCGCCGAAAATTGCGCCGCAAGAATTGATGGAGCTGGGCGAGGAGTACGCGCGCAAGACCGGCTACCCGATCCAGTACCAATGGACGCTCCTCAAGGGCATTAACGATGGGCAGGACGAACTCGACGAAATCCTGCGCCTGCTCAAGGGCAAGTACGCGCTGCTGAACGTCATCCCCTTCAACAGTCTCGAAGGCTCGGGGCTGGAAGCCGGAAACGGTGTGAGCTACGAACGCCCCGCTGCCGAGCGCATCCGTGAGATCGTCAAGTACCTGCACAGTCGCTATGTGCTGACCAAGGTACGCAACAGCGCCGGGCAAGACGTGGACGGCGGCTGCGGGCAGTTGCGTGCTCGCGCCGAGGGCGCCGCCCAGCGGGTGGATGTGCGCCGCTTGCGCGACTTAATTAAATGAACCAGATCACTATACGAACAGCGCAGATCTCCGACCAGAAGGCTCTCGAAGCGCTTCAATGGCGAGCCTCGCTCAATAATCCCGGAGACCGTGAGGCTCTGTTGGCGAATCCAGATGCTATCGAGCTTCCTCTTGAGCAAATCGAAGGCGGCAATTGGCTGACAGCATAATCTTCGCTTCCCCTCAAAAGCATGCAGCCGTGCTCTGGACTCAAGATAATGATTTTGAGGGATTGTAGAATGTCAGGTACATGAGCAGGCCTGTTTCATATCTCGCGTCGCAAAGCAGCCAGCTTGCCCTTGTAGAGTTTGCGCGCACTGTTTCTGGTGGTGCTGTCGATGGCCAGTCGCAATGCATGGTCTGCCGAGTCCAGCGCGCCGAGTTCGTAGTAGGCCATGGCCACGCCAAAGTGGGCCTCGTGCAGATAAGGTGCCAGTTCAAGCGCCTTTTGGAAATACTCGATGGCGCGACTGAAATCACCTTCGTTCTGAGCGCTGCGCGCGAGGTGCAG
>JAUSMU010000243.1 GCA_030645995.1 Gammaproteobacteria bacterium
GGGGAGTCCCATGGAGGACACGCCGTGAACCCATCCTTGGGGGCTCGCTTTCGCCATCCATGGCTCAAGACGGTCCACCATGGGCCTCCCCCACACCGCCACCCTACCCTCAAAGAGAATTTCCTCCCTCCTCGCGGGTCACTCCTCGCGGGTCAGACCCACGTAATATATTGAATTAATAAAAATAGAGCACCCGGAAGGCCTTCTTTAGAGCGTTAAGAAGGCCTTATTGCCGCAAAAAAGTCGACATTTGATTAGCTTGAGAACTACTAATTTGAGGACGTATTTACTGGCTTTAAGCACGCTTAAACCTGCCAATCCGTGCACATTAAGAGCATTATCAGTGGGCTATGCAGGTTCGACCCGCGCTAGACCTACTTCAGGTAGAGCGTCGGTGTGGGGGAGGGGCCCAGCGGACCGTCTTGAGCCATGGATGGCGAAAGCGAGCCCCCAAGGATGGGTTCACGGCGTGTACTGATCCGCCCTGTCTGCCACCCTGTGCGAGACGCGAAGTGCAGAGTCAATCGCGGGCAGGCCTTTATGCCCTCCGGGTACGCTCCCACAGTGGGGCTGACGCTCGTTGTAATCCCGCGCGCAGTTGCTGTAAGCTCCGCCACGCAAAAGCGGGCAATCGGGTCAGCAGGGGCATCACCATGCAGAGTGGACAACAGCACATCATCACCAGCGTTTTCGAGTGGCTCAATGCTGAGCGCCCGGTCTGGCTATGCACGATTCTCAAGACCTGGGGCTCCTCACCCCGCCCGATCGGCTCCATGATGGCCTGCACGCTGGACGGCGAGATTGCCGGTTCCATCTCCGGCGGTTGCATCGAAGAAGACTTCCTTGCCCAGCTGCGCGACGGCAGCCTCAAGAGCCAGTACGACATCGAGAATAAACCCTTCATCGTCAAATACGGCGTCACGGCCGAGCAGGCAGCACGCCTGCGTCTGCCCTGCGGTGGCCAGCTGCATGTGTTGCTGGAATACATCACCCCGAATGCCACCAGTCGCCAGGTGTTCGGTGAATTGACCGAAGCGCTGGAGAAGCAGCAGCGCACCAGTCGTGAAGTGGACCTGCACACCGGCGTCATCCGTGTGGTGAACAGTGCTGCCGATGAGGAAGTCATTCTCAGTGATGACACTCTGCTGCACTGCCTCAGTCCCAAATACCGACTCCTGTTACTCGGTGCGGGTGATGTGGCCCGCTATGTCGCCGAGATGGCGCTGGCGCTTGAATACGAAGTGACGCTCTGCGATCCGCGTCCCGATTACCTGGCCAACTGGCATGTGGAAGGGGTGCATGTCACCGCCGAACTTCCCGATGATGTGGTGCGTGAGCATTTCAGCGATCCTTACAGCGGCATCATCGCCCTGGCGCACGATCCGCGTGTGGACGACATGGCGCTGATGGAGGCGCTGAAGACCTCGGCTTTCTATGTGGGGGCGATGGGGTCGGATCGCACGTCAGCCAGCCGCCGTTTGCGTCTGCCGGAGCTTGGCCTGACTGTGGAAGAAATTGCGCGTCTGCATGCTCCGATCGGATTGCAGATCGGCAGCAAGACGCCTGCCGAGATCGCGATTTCGGTGATGGCGCAAGTCACGGCTGTGCGACATCAGGGTGAGCAACGTGGCACTACTGAGGCTTGTGCGTTGGATGCGGGACGTCCGGTCTGCGGCTAGTGCGGTCTGGGTGTTTCAGGGTCTGTTGAATCTGCAAATGAAAAGGGACGGTGCGCCAGTGGTGGCGACCGTCCCTTTTTAATTGAGGCATTTCGTGTTGACGAGGCACTACCTAGTTGGACGAACCGTACTCGTCGGCGTAGTCGTCCATCGCGGCCTGGATAACCACCTTGGCGTGCTCGTAACCATAAGCTGCGCCGATGGAGACTTTGTTCTCCTGGCCGGGAATCAGCTTGTAGGTCAGGAAGTAGTGACGCAGTCTCTCGATCAGAGCTTGAGGCAGTTCAGTGATGTCATCGATGTCGGCGAACAGCGGATCGTTTTGCAGCACGGCGATGATCTTGTCGTCGGCCTCACCACCATCCAGCATCGGCAGCCCGCCGATCACCTTGGCATTCAGGATGATCTCGGTCTTGGAGATGGGACGTTCGCTGATGACACAGATATCCAGCGGGTCGCCGTCACCACGAGTGGCGCCTGGCATCAGATCACGGCAGCGGTTGCCACAGTAGGTGCGCGGGATGAAGCCGTACAACGTCGGATGCTGAGACGATGAGCGTTGCGGACGGTCGACACGCAGGTAGCCGGTGGTCTTGTCCACTTCATACTTCACCAGATCGAAGGGGCAAATCTCGATGAAGGCATGAACCAGACGCGGTGCATCGGGGCCTACATCAAGACCATGCCAAGGGTGCGGACGCCAGCGGTAAAAGGGGGGCGGAAACTTTTTCATTCGGGTATCTCATTCCTGTCAGTCGTTACCCGGTGCTTGTTATTGTAGTCGGGCGGATTGGTGAAAAGGCGCGCATTATAGCAGGGAACTCCGGAAACGCACCGTGAACTGTCCATGTGGGAGCGGGCCTGCCCGCGATTAAATAAAATCTGGGGTCAGAATAAAATTTGGGGTCAGAAATTTGGGGTCAGAGTAAAAATACAGCCTGTATTTTTACTCTGACCCCAAATTTCTGACCCCAAATTTCAATCGCGGGCAGGCCCGCTCCTACATGGCAACAAATCAGCGCATGTCTGCAGCGCGGTGCACCAGTTCTACGCGCGCACCCTCGGGGCCTTGCACGTAGAAGAAGTTAATGATGCCGTTGGGCAGGGTCATGTCACGTGGTTCGGACGTGAACTCCACGCCTTTGGCCTGCAGGTCGGCAATCGTCTCGGCTGAGTCCAGCGCGCGCCAGCCGATGTGGTCGATGGAAGCGCCCTGGCTTGGGAAGGTCGAATCAGCCTGAGAGATCAGCAGCCAGACATTGCCCGGATAGAGGATGCCGTCCATACGTCCGCGCAGATTGGTGCGGATGCCGCCGAAGGTCGCTTCATACCAAGCAAACGTCGCCTGCGGATCGGCAGAACGCAGATGCACATGGTGGAAGCCCAGGTGCTGAGCATCTTCGATCAATTCCATGCGGTTACCAAATGGGTCAACGATGAAGGCCAGTTTGAACAGGCCCGGCACGTCGCGCACTTCGCTGGACACTGTGGCGCCCGCTGCACGGACGCGTTCTACAGCGGCGGCCAGATCAGTAAACGAGAAGCCCAGGTGATCCACTACACCGCCGGTGCTGGGGGTAGCGGCGTCGCCATTGAGGAACATGATGCGGGTCGTGCCGAACAGCAGACGGTCAGTGCGGCCGTCGATGAACTCTCCCCCGATATTGTCCTTGTACCACTGCGCCGCGACTTCCGGCTCTGGCACGGCCATGTGGACGTGGTCGTACATATAAGTCTTGCTCCCGGCCTGGGCTGAAGCCAACCCAGGCAGACAGAACAGCATGAGGAGCACGAGGCCGGTCTTGATCTTGTTGTACATATAATTCTCCTGTAATAACGATCTGTTTTTAACAAAGTGGCGCAAGCATAGCCCTGCGCTGGAGTTGCGTCCACCCCCGTTCAGCTCAGTTGCACAACCTTGAATCCGTCCTGCAGGCAGAGTGTCGAGATGTTTTGAAAATGCTCGGCCGCGACCTTCTCCACAGGGATGAACTGATTAACCACCAGCAGCGCGATGCCCTTGTCGCTCAGCAGCCTTCTGATTTCAGCCAGGAATTTTGCCGCCAGTGCATTGCTGGTGCTGAAGCCCTGATGAAAAGGGGGATTGCAGAGGATGACATCGAAGCGCTCCTGCAGATGTTCCCCGCAGTCATCCAGTGTCACGTCGACAGACAGTTGTTGCTTTGCGAAACTTGCTGTCGCCGCGAGGACTGCAGCGGCATTGTTGTCGGTGGCGCTACGCTTCGCGAAGGGCAGGTCTGCCGTCATCAGCAACAGATAACCATAGCCGCAGCCGAGGTCCAGCACGGAACCCAGTGCAGCGCGTCCATGCAGCACCTGGCGTGCCTCGCGGGCGAGCAATTCGCTGCCGTGATCGATCTTGTTCCAGCCGAAGACTCCGGGCTTGCTGATGAACTCCAGTGCACCTACCTGACACGGGCGCAACCGGGGATAATCCTTGCTGTCGAGCCACTCCGGATTCGCGTTGGCGCTGGCGAGCTGGGAAAACTTGCGCAGCGTCGTGCAATAGGCGATGCCGTGCTTCTGCAGCTGCGCCTTGTTGCGGAACAGCTGCTCGCCGTTCTTGCCGTGCGTCTTGATGCCGTCGTCCTTGTGGCCGAGCAGATTCAGGCTGCCACCGGGAGTCAGCAATTTGTATCCCTCGTTGATGCAGTGATGCACCAACGCACGTTCCTTGGAGACGCGATAGACGATGCGCGCAACACTCGTCACCGGCAGCGCGGCGAAGTCGAAATCATTGACCAGCACCTGCTGGCCAGCCGCACGCAGCGCCTCGCCGACCTCGAAGCGGTTGGTGATGGCGAGCAGATTCGCGCGGGGGTGAATCGCCTGTAGCTGGGCGGGCGCAAGATTCTCGTCGACGATCCACAGCGTGGCGCCCTGCGCGTCCGTGGACGCATCATTGAGCATGGCGATAAGGAGGTGTTCGAGATGGTGGCCCTGATGGCCGGTTGTGGTGCTGGTCATAGCGTGAAGCTCTTTATTTCTGTTTCGGTTAGGACTCGGTACTCACCTTCGGTCAGCGTGTCATCGAGAGCGACGGCCCCGATTTTCTCGCGGTGCAGGCTCAACACATGATTGCCACAGGCGGCGAACATGCGTTTAATCTGATGGTAGCGGCCCTCGTTGAGGGTCACGCGTGCACCGTTGTCCGGGAGGGCTTCGCACTGAGCTGGCGCGGTGCGCTTACCCTCGCCGCGCAACAGCATGCCGGCGGCAAAACTGTCGATGGTTTGCTGATCGAGCGGCTCCTGCAGTGTGGCCCGGTAAACCTTGCTGAACAGGTGACGCGGCGAGGTCACGCGGTGCAGCCATTGGCCGTCATCGCTGAGCAGCACAAGGCCGGTGGTGTCGATGTCCAGCCGCCCGCCGATGCTCAGCCCCTCGGTGTCCATATCCTCAATCAGGTCGAGCACCGTCGGGTGATCCCCGTCCTCGGTGGCACAGACAACTCCGCTTGGCTTGTGCAGCATCAGGTAACGCGGTCCCGGGATGTGCAGTGTCTCGCCTTCCAGCGTGACGCTGTCGGTGTCCTCCACTTGAAAGGCTGCGTTGCTGACCATGGCGCCGTTGACCTGCACCTGACGCTTGCGGATCAGGCGTTTGCTGATCTCTCGTGGCAGGCCGGTGGCGTGACTTACAAATTTATCCAGACGCATGCGGCGTGTTTTCCTGTTTGTTACTTGAAGATGTTTGTTTCGTAAATGAACGATAGAGACTCAGTGCGGATGCTCGGGAGGAGGCTGCCACTCACGCGGATCGACCCGGTAATATACCTGCAGCTCCGCGTACAATTCTGGATGCTTGCTCGCCATCTCGTGCGGGCGTTCGTAAAAAGTTTCCGTGACCACCGCGAAGAATTCGGCCGGGTCGCTGGCACCGTAAGGGTCCAGCAGGGTGTCGCGGTTCTCGTCGGCAGCACGCTGCAAGGCGGCGAACTCTTTGGCAAATATCCGCGCCCATTCCCGGTATTCGCCCTTGCGGTAGAGCAGCGGCGCGCCATTGGTGACGCCGGATTCGTGATCGAGCTGATGCGCGAACTCGTGCAGCACCACGTTCTCGCCATCGGCGAAATTGCTCAGACTGTGTTCGACGCTGTCCCACGCCAGAACGACCTTGCCATTGCTCCAGGATTCTCCGGCCAGATAATTTTCGCCTTCGGTGACGACGCCAAATTCATCGTGGTGATCATGCTCCACCACGAAGCCGGAAGGGTAAACCAGTATGCTGCGTAAATCCTCATACTCGTGGCTGGGACGATTGAGCAGCAGCAGACATGCGTGTGCCGCGATGGTCACGCGGATCTCGTCCGTGATCACCTGTCCACCGCAGCCGACGAATTCCTTGCTGTCCAGAAAGCGCACGATCAGCCTGCGTAGTTGCTCCTGCTGATTGGGCCACATGGCCCGGTATATCTTGAGGTTGTTGCGCAGAATCGCCAGCCACTCGGGAGGAAACGGCGTGGCATCGAGTCGGCGACGCCGGTAGCGCGGATAGACAAATAACAGCGCCGCGACGGCGACGACAATCAGCCACAATGCGCTGAGGGTGACAATAGCGCTCAAATCCATGCGGAAAACCCGCAGTGGGGAGCTTCAGAATCAGCAAAAGCGTGCGTCAAAAAACGCATCAATGCCCTTGCCTGCCTTCGTCTTTCGGCTCCAGCGACAGGCCGCCTTCGTCATCATCGCCAGAAGGTTTCTTGCCCTCGGAGAGCTGGATGCGCAGACGTAGGTTGTTCTTGGAATCAGCGTTCTTGAGAGCCTCTTCCAGGCTGATGCGGCCGGCCTTGTAGAGATCAAACAGCGCCGAGTCGAAGGTCTTCATGCCTTGATTCTCGGACTTTTCCATGACTTCCTTGATCTCATCCACCTTGCCTTGCTTGATGAGGTCACACACGCGTGGCGTGCCCAGCAGAACTTCAATGGCTGCTGCGCGCTTGCCATCGACTGTCGGGATCAGACGCTGTGACACGAATCCTTGCAGGTTCAGCGACAGGTCCATGAAGAGTTGCTTGTGGCGCTCTTCGGGGAAGAAGTTGATGATGCGGTCCAGAGCCTGGTTGGCGTTGTTGGCGTGCAGTGTGGACAGGCACAGGTGGCCGGTCTCGGCGAAGGCGAGGGCGTGTTCCATGGTTTCCTGGCTGCGGATCTCGCCGATCAGAATGACATCCGGCGCCTGTCGCAGAGTGTTCTTCAGCGCGTCCTCATAGCTGTGGGTGTCGACGCCCACTTCGCGCTGATTGATGATCGATTTCTTGTGCTGATGCACGAACTCCACCGGATCCTCGATGGTGATGATGTGGCCATCGCTGTTGGTATTGCGATAGTCGATCAGCGCCGCGAGCGAGGTGGATTTGCCCGAACCGGTGCCGCCCACGAACAGGACCAGCCCGCGCTTCTGCATGATCAGCTTAGTCAGAATCTCGGGAAGGCCGAGGGATTGCCAGCTTGGAATTTCTGTCTTGATGTTGCGGGCTACCAGTGCAATCTGGCCGCGCTGTTGAAAAATATTGACGCGGAAACGGCCAATTTCCGGATCGGCAATCGCCAGGTTCATCTCCTGGTTTGCCTCGAACTCCTTGATCTGCTCCGGGGTCATGATCTGATAGGCGATCTGCTTCACCGCACCGGGTGGCAAAGGCTGGCTGGACATCGGCGTGAGCTTGCCATAGGCCTTCATGCTCGGCGGTGCGCCGGTGGTGAGGAACAGGTCGGAGCCTTCCTTCTGAATCATGATGCGGAGCAGGTCTTTGAATCCCATGGTGGTCGTCCTTTGCTGCGGCTTGCAGTCTTGATCTGCGGTTAGAAACGTCGTTCCGTGTACCAGTTCACTTCGCGCGCGGTCTTCTCGATCTGATCGCAGATATCCAGCGTCAGTGCGAAAAGCGCCATGCGCACCAGCACGCCGTTGTCGGTCTGGCGGAAGATGGCCAGGTTGGGGTGGTGGTTCAGGTCGTTGTCCAATTCGTTGGCCTCCGCGCGCGAATCGCGGGGGAGGGGGTGCATGATCACCGTCTTCGGCTGGCAGTAGCGGGTATAGATGGCCTCGTTCAGGCGGAAGCGGCCACGATAGAGGTCGGCTTCCATCTTGGTGTCGAAACGCTCTTCCTGAATGCGGGTCAGGTAGACCGTGTCGTTGCCGATCAGCCCCTGCTCCATGTCTGCAGTCTCGATCACCGTATGACCATTGTTGCGCAACTCTTCGACAATCTCGCCGGGCATGCGCAGCTCCGGTGGGGAGATCATCGTGAAGGTGATATGCGGATAGAGCTGAATCAGCTGGGAGAGCGAGTGCACGGTGCGGCCGTGCTTGAGGTCGCCGATCATGGCAATCTTCATGCCTTCGACGGCGATGCCGTTGCTGCCCAGCTCCTTACGGATGGTGTAAAGATCCAGCAGAGCCTGGCTTGGGTGCTCGTTGGGGCCGTCACCGGCATTGATCACTGGCACGCGGCTGGCACGGGCGAATTCGGCGACGGAGCCGGATTCGGGATGGCGCATGACCATGATGTCGCTGTAACCACTGATCACCCGTGCCGTGTCGTAGAGCGACTCGCCCTTGGAGATAGAGGAGGTCTTCACGTCGGTGGTCTCGCGGACCTCGCCGCCCAGCAGGTTGAACGCGCAACCGAAGCTGAGTCGCGTGCGCGTACTGGGCTCGAAGAACAGGTTGCCGAGGATGGCGCCGTCCAGCACTTTGGTCATCCGCTCGCGATGGGCATAGGGCACCATGCCGTCGGCGACCTCGAAAATTCTTTCGACGTCTGCGCGTTCGAACTGATTGACACTGAGGATGTGGGCGCCGGGGAAATGCATTTTCGTTGTTCTGCCATGTGTTGATGTCGGGGCGAAATACTACTACTAATGCCCCTGCTGAAGGAATGCGCGGGGTGAAATATGCTATAACCTGTGGGAGCGTACCCGGAGGGCATAAAGGCCCGCCCGCGACAAGTCTCACGCAAAGCAATCGCGAGCAAGGCTCGCTCCCACAAATCGAGTTCAATTTGACCAACACCATCTACTGGCACGACTACGAGACCTTCGGAGTCGATCCCCGCCGCGATCGAGCCGCGCAGTTTGCCGGGGTGCGCACGGACGAGCAGCTCAACGTCATTGGCGACCCCTTGGTGATCTACTGCAAGCCCGCGCCGGACATGCTGCCGCATCCCGAGTCTTGTCTGATCACCGGCATCACGCCCCAGAAAGCAAGGGCTGAAGGGCTCCCCGAGGCCGAATTCATCCGCCGCATCCACGAAGAGTTCTCCCGGCCGCAGACCTGTGTGGCCGGTTACAACAGCCTGCGGTTCGATGACGAAGTGACCCGCCAGCTGCTCTACCGCAACTTCAACGATCCCTATGAGCGCGAGTACAAGAACGGCAACTCGCGCTGGGACATCATCGACATGGTGCGCCTGTGTTGTGCCCTGCGTCCCGAAGGCATCGTCTGGCCATTGAAGGAAGACGGCACGCCGGGGTTCCGGCTGGAGCACCTGACTGCCGCCAACGGCATAGTGCATGCCGACGCTCACGACGCGCTTTCCGACGTGCTGGCCACCATCGCACTGGCACGTCTGATCAAGGACAAACAGCCGAAGCTCTACGACTACGTCTTTCAGCTGCGTGACAAGGCGCGCGTGCAGGAGCAGCTCGACATCATCAGCAAGAAGCCGGTGCTGCATGTCTCTTCCATGTATCCGTCTAGCCGTGGCTGTCTGGCGCTGGTGGCGCCGCTCACGAAGCACCCGACCGACAAGAACGGCGTCATCGTCTATGATCTGCGCACCGACCCCGCCGAGTGGATGGCGCTTTCGGTAGAGGAGATTCGACATCGTCTGTACACCCGGCAGGATCAGCTGGCCGAGGGCGAGCTGCGGATTCCCCTGAAGGTCCTGCACATCAATCGCTGCCCTGTGGTGGCGCCCGGCAAAATGCTCGATGTGCACCTCGCGCAGCGTTACGAGATCGATCTGACCAAGGCAGAAGAGTACCGGCAGGTGCTTCTGAACCACCCCGAGGTCATTGCCAGGGTTGCCTCTGCATTCGACAGCAAGCCGGAGGCGGGCACCGATGGGGCGCCTGCCGATCCCGATTTCATGATTTACAGCGGCGGATTCTTTGGCCAGGGCGACAAGCGGGCAATGGCGCAGATACGCGCCTCGTCGGCACAGCAGCTGGCCCAATGGCAGCAGCCCTTCGTGGACCCGCGTCTCGACGAGATGCTGTTCCGTTATCGGGCGCGCAATTTCCCGGAGAGCCTGAATGCCGAGGAAACATTGCGCTGGCAGGATTTCTGCCGACAACGCCTGCTGCGCCTGGCCGATGCGCCGGGTGCGGGCGTGCCGCTGAGTGTGTTCACCAGTGAGCTGGCGCGGCTGCGCGAGCTGCACGTCGATGCCCAGACCGAGCGCTTGTTTGCAGAGCTGGAGCAATACGCCGCAGAACTCACCGCCCTGTGGGAGCGTACCCAGAGGGCATAAAGGCCTTGCCCGCGATAGATACACCACTGAACTCAATCGCGGGCACGGCCCGCTCCCACATGAGAATTGATGCGAGAGCACACTATGACAGACCCCAAACCCGGCATCTCCAGCCTGCGCAAGGCGCTCGCCTTCATGCGCCCCTACAAGCTGCAGATGGCGCTGGCGACCATCGCGCTGGTATTCACCGCAGGCGTCACGCTGGCGCTTGTGCAGTTCGTGCAGGTGATCGTCGATGAGGGCTTCGTCAAGGCCTCCAGCGAGTCGCTGGGCCTGGCTATCGCGGGCTTCCTCGTCGTCGCGGTGATTCAGGCCATAGGCACCTTCGCCCGTTTCTATTGGGTGTCCTGGTTGGGGGAGCGCGTGACCGCAGATATTCGCACCGCCGTCTTCTCGCATCTCATGACGCTGCACCCCGGCTACTTCGAGGAAAACCTCAGCGGCGAGATTCAGTCCCGCATCACCACAGATACCACCTTGCTACAGACGGTCATCGGCTCTTCCGTTTCGGTGGCACTGC
The DNA here is from genome assembly GCA_030645995.1 of Gammaproteobacteria bacterium. GTDB lineage: Bacteria > Pseudomonadota > Gammaproteobacteria > Pseudomonadales > Pseudohongiellaceae > UBA5078. The sequence continues at coordinate 10,700 of JAUSMU010000243.1, forward strand.
GCAACTTCCTGATGCTGCTCGGTGGCACTGTTTTTCTGTTCATCACCAATCCGCGTCTCACCAGCATCGTGATGATCTGCATCCCGCTGGTAATCGGGCCCATTCTGATCTTCGGGCGCAAGGTGCGGCGGCTGTCGCGCAGCAGTCAGGACGAGATCGCCAATGTCGGCGCCTATGTCTCCGAGAGCATTCAGCACATCAAGACGGTGCAGGCCTACAACCATCAGACGGTGGACGTGCAATCCTTCTCCGGCCATGTCGAGAAGGCTTTCAGCGTCGCGCTCGACCGTATCCGCTCGCGCTCCTTCCTCATTACGGTAGTCATCACGCTGGTGTTCAGCGCCGTGGCGGCCATGATCTGGGTGGGCGGGCAGGACGTGATCAGCGGGCGCATGTCGGCGGGGGAGCTGACCGCGTTCGTGGTGTATGCCGTCATCGTGGCCTCGGCGGTGGGGGCTATCAGCCAGGTCATCGGCGATCTGCAGCGCGCAGCCGGTGCCACCGAGCGGCTGATGGAGCTGCTGCATGCGCCCAGCAACATCGTCTCTCCGTCCCACCCACAGTCCTATGTCGAGCCCTTCCGGGGCGAGATCGAGCTGCAGGAGCTGCGCTTCTGCTATCCCTCGCGCCCCAACACCGCCGCTATCGATGGGCTGAATCTGCATATTCGTGCGGGCAGCAGCGTGGCACTGGTCGGACCTTCCGGCGCGGGCAAGTCGACCCTGTTCGATCTGTTGCTGCGTTTCTATGATCCCCAACAGGGCCAGGTGCTGATCGACGGTCTGGATAACCGAAGCGTCGATTTGCTGGCACTGCGTAGCCACATCGCCAGCGTTTCCCAGCAACCAGCGATGTTCACGGGCAATGTCCGCGAGAACATCCGCTACGGACGCCCCGATGCCAGCGATGAGCAGGTGATGGAGGCCGCACGGGCGGCATTCGCCAGTGAGTTCATCGAGCAGTTGCCGGAAGGTTACGACAGTTATCTGGGCGAGTCCGGCATCCGTCTCTCCGGTGGGCAGCGTCAGCGTCTCGCCATTGCCCGCGCCATTCTCAAGAACGCGCCGATTCTGTTGCTGGACGAAGCCACCAGCGCACTGGATGCAGAGAGTGAGCGCAAGGTGCAGATGGCTCTCGATGCGTTGATGCAGAATCGCACGACGGTCGTGATCGCTCATCGTCTCGCGACAGTGATGAATGTGGACACAATCGTGGTCATGGATGCGGGACGAGTTGTCGCACAGGGGACCCATCAAGAGCTGCTGGTGAGCTGCCCTCTGTATGCCAATCTGGCCGAGCTGCAGTTTGCCGTCAACAGGCAAAATGAGTAGAATCGCCGCCCTCATTCGGCTCATCGGGACATCACCTGCAGACCATGGATCAATTCAAGGACATCAGGCCCTACCACGACGACGAAGTACGTCCTGTCATTGACGGGTTGCTCGCCAATCCCGAATTTATCCGCAGCATTGCCGGATTCAGTTTTCCGAAGGTCTTTGGATTGTTGCCCGCTCTCGTGTGCTGGCTGACAAAGCGCAAGCTCACCGCGCAGCTCGAACACGTCAACAGTGTGAAGAGCATGCAGGGCATCATCGCGCTGTATATGGACCAGATGATCGAGAAGACGGCGTCCAATCTCACACATTCTGGTTTGGAAAATCTGTCGCGCGACAAGCCCTGCCTGTTCATCAGCAATCATCGCGATATTGCTATGGACCCGGCCTTCGTGAACTACATGCTTTACCACGCCGACTTCGAAACGTTACACATCGCCATCGGCGACAATCTCCTCAAACGTCCGTTCGTGACTGATCTGATGCGACTGAATAAAAGTTTCATCGTGCGTCGTTCCCTGAAGGGACGTGAGCTGCTGAAGTCCTCGAAACAGCTGTCTGAATATATTCACCATTGCATCGATACCAATCGCAGTGTGTGGATCGCACAACGCGAAGGGCGGGCAAAGGACGGAGTGGATCGCACGGACACCGCGCTTCTGAAAATGCTCTCGATGGCCAAACGAGAAATGGGCCTGCAGGAGTCGCTCAACTCGCTGCACATAGTGCCGGTTGCCATCTCCTACGAATTCGATCCCTGCGATACCCTCAAGGCAGACGAGCTGTATCAGAAGGCGGAACTCGGCTCCTATCAGAAGGACGAGCAGAGCGACATCCACAGCATCGTCACTGGCATGATTGGCTTCAAGGGGCATGTGCATGTGAGTTTCGGCGTACCGGTGTTGCTGACCAGTGACGCTGCCGAAGATGCCGCCGCGCAGATCGATCGGCAGATCATTCACAACTATCTTCTGCAACCCACCAACTTCCTGGCACTCGAGAAGCTGCGCGAGAGCGATCCGGATCGGGTACCTCCGATTACACTTCCTTCCGACCTGACCGTGCCCGTCAATATTGAGAGTGCGGAGAAGTTTGAAGCGCGCCTTGCAGCCACCGATCCGAAGATCCGTTCCTACCTGTTGCAGATGTATGCCAATCCCGTCATCAGTCGTTATGCTGCTGGTAACGACCCCTTCGCTGTACAAAATATCGCCGCAGAAATCTGACGAGTTAAAGAGTGCTTCCTGGGTATTTATTGAGCATTTTCTTCTGGGCGCTGTTCATAATATGAACATATTTTTAACTGGTAGATTAAAAAATGCACAAAATATAACGTTGAGCACATGGAGTATTTATATACAAAATACAAAAAAAATCCTCACGCGAATGACTGTAATTCCCTTGCGCCCTCTATTTCTCCCGCAATTTCTTCCCGGTTTTTCCCGCAGCTTTATAAACAACCTTAATTCGTCCCTTGATTAAGATTTCACCGATGCCGCATCTGTGAGTTAATTCGCTCATCGAAAAGGGTTGGTTAACCCATTAAGAAGGATGAACATTTTTAAATGTACTTGGAATACTATTCCCTGGACCGTCCGCCTTTCCGGATAACTCCTGACCCGAGCCTTTTTTTTACGGGCGGTGCCAACGGGCGTGGTGTCGTTCTCGAAGCATTGCTGTATGCAGTCACTTCTGGCGAAGGCATTCTGAAAGTTGTGGGTGAGGTGGGCAGCGGCAAAACCATGTTGTGCCGCATGCTCGAACAACGCCTGCCGTCCTCGGTCGAAGTCGTCTACCTTGCCAACCCCAATCTCTCTCCTCACGACATCCTGTATGCGATCGCCTTCGAACTGAAGTTGCCGGTCGATCACAACACGCAGCGTCTGGTGCTGATGCAGCACCTGCAGGAGTACCTGCTCAAGCAGCATTCTGCCAATCGCACTGTGCTGGTGATCATCGAAGAAGCCCAGAGTATGCCGATCGAGACGCTCGAGGAGGTGCGCCTGTTCAGCAACCTGGAGACCCATCAACACAAGCTCATGCAGATATTGCTGTTCGGTCAACCGGAGCTGGACAAGAACCTCCAGAGCAAGTCGATCCGCCAGTTGCGCGAGCGCATCACCCACAGTTTTTACCTGCGGCCCCTGACTGTGGAAGAGACCAGCGCCTATATCCGTTTCCGACTGCAAGCGGCCGGATGTCCCTGTCCGCAAGTGTTCAGTGACGCAGCGGAGAAGATGATCGCCAAGGCCTCCGGCGGGCTGACCCGCCGAATCAATATCCTTGCGGATAAATCCATGCTGGCCGCCTACGCTGAATCGGCTACCACGGCGCGCCCACGCACGGTGGACAACCTGCTCAAACCAGCTGTTCTGCCCAGGCATGTGCGTGCGGCAATCAAGGACAGCGACTACGACTCCAGTCCGATAACATTGCCGAGAGGGTTGCTGGCACTGGCAGTGCTGGTCCTGATGCTGGGAGGGGGCGCTATCTGGTGGCAATTACGCCCAGTGCTTACCGAGCCGGTTGTGGCTGAAGCGGTGATTCCAGCGGCGATATTGCCTGCCGTTCCTGTCCCTGCTGACCCGGTTGTGCCGCCCGTAGCGGATGTGGCCGCCGTGTCAGTTCCGGTGGCAGCCCCTGCAACGGCAGTTACATCAGCGGCGCCCGAAGCCCCAGTGGTGCCCGAAGCCCCAGCGGCGCCTGAAGCCCTGGTGCCGCCAGTAGAGCCTGTTGTGATCATTGAGAACCCCGCTCCGGTCGCTGTCGAGGCGGTGCCAACGCCGCTTCCGTTGGTTGTTGATCCGGTTGACTCTGTTGATCCTGTTGATCCGGTTGATCCTGTTGCAGCCCCCGTGATGCCTCAGTCGAGGCTGTTGTCGCAGCGCAGCGAGGCTACGCGCCAGTGGTTGAGCGGCGTCAATCCGGACGCCTACATGGTGCAGATGCTCTCGGTAAGCAGTGCCGAAGCCGTCTACGTCGAGAGGTTCCTGCGGGAGCTGGAGCTGGCCGGACTGGTTGATAACACGTATTCCTGTATCGCCAACAGCCAGGGCAGGCTGTTCTGGAAGATCGTCTATGGAAGTTTCGAGACTGTTGAACTGGCCCGCAATTTCATTGCAGGTCTGCCAGCGAGCATCCTCACCAACAGCCCCTTTGTGCAGAACATCGGCAGGCTGGAGTGCGACGAAGCACTCCAGCCCGGCCATGGAGATTGAGTCATGAACAAACGCGTCATGCGTACCCTCGTGGGCATTGCAGCAGCCTGTGTGCTCGTCGCCTGTGGCACTTCGCTGCCCGCCGACGAAGAGGCGGGCCGCCATCTGCAGCCCCCTGAGACGCCGGAGTTCGACGAGATTCCGGACATTGTTCGACCGTTGACACTGTTGCCCGCGCCGCAGGTGCAGGAAGCGCCGGAGCTCTATTCCGTGGTGGTGCAGGATGTCTCGGTGCGGGAATTGCTGTTTGCACTGGCCCGCGACGCCGACGTCAACATCGACGTGCATCCGCAGGTCATCGGCCTGGTCAGTCTGAACGCCATCGATCAGACCCTGCCGCAGATACTGGATCGTATCGGCCGTCAGATTGACATGCGCTGGAGTATGGACGCCGTCAATGGCCTCATGGTGGAGATGGATTCGCCGTACTTTCAGACCTATAGGGTCGATTACGTGAACGTGGCCCGCGAAGCCAATACCGGGTTCAGCGTTTCCACGGCTCTCAGCAGCGTTGGTGGCGCCTCGGGGAGCACGACGGGGACCAACAACTCATTGGCGACTCTCAGTCAGAGCTCCAGCAACGATTTCTGGGTCACGCTGGAGGCCAATCTTCTGGCCATACTGGGAGAGGGCGGAGACTCGGCCATCGTCAGCAATCCCGAGAGTGGCATCATCAACGTGCGCGCCAGTTCGCGGCAGCATCGCGAGATTCAGTCCTTCCTCGACTATGTGAAGACGCGTTCGCTCTATCAGGTGCTGATCGAGGCCACCGTGGTGGAAGTCAGCCTGAACGATAATTACCAGGCGGGGGTCGATTGGGCCACGCTGAGCAGGGACAGTGGTCAGGTCAACTTCCTGCAGAGTGTCACCGGGCTGAATGTCTCCGACGCGCCTGCCAGCATGCTCACCATCGACAAGAGTGCCGGGCCGGATGCCATCTCTGCGACCATGCGCATGCTCTCGAAGTTTGGCGATTTGCGCGTGCTTTCCAGCCCCAAGATCATGGCGTTGAACAACCAGGCCGCGATGCTGCGAGTGACCGACAACAAAGTCTATTTCACCATTGAAGTGGAACCCGGTATCCCCGCGACCGGCTCCACACCCGCGACGCCAGCGACCTATACCAGCACGGTGCAGACCGTGCCGGTCGGTTTCGTCATGAGCGTGACGCCGCAGATCAGCGAAAACGATCAAGTCACTCTGAATGTCAGGCCCACCATCTCCCGCATTGTGCGCTACGTGAATGACCCAAGTCCGGCGCTGGTAGCGGCAGGGGTGACCAATGCGGTGCCTGAGATCCAGATTCGCGAGATCGAATCGATCCTCAAGGTCTACAGCGGCCAGATCGCCGTGCTCGGTGGTTTGATGCAGGACTCGCTGGAGTCCGGATCGGCCGGGCTGCCGGGCGTCTCACGCCTGCGCGGTATCGGTAATCTGTTCAGCTACAAGTCCGAATCGGCAGTGAAGACCGAGCTGATCGTCTTCATTCGCCCGGTGGTGATTCGCCAGCCTTCACTGGATGGCGACCTCCAGGATTACCAGGAATTTCTGCCAACAGGGGGGCTGCGCGGTAGCGGCTTCTCCACCTCCGAAATATTCAATTCGGCGCAACGCTAGCGGGCAGGGTCAGGCATGAGTCTATTGATGGAGGCGTTGCGCAAGGCCGAAGAGGCTAAACGCCAGTCGGCACAGCGGGAGAGAAGTAACGAAGAGGCGCAGGTAAGCGCTGTCGCCGCCGCGATCCCCTTGGGCACAGAAATCTCCGAGTTGTCCGCGCTTGAGGCGCAGATTGAAGACTCGCAACTGGAGACGGCCTCCGCCACGCCTGCGACCACAGAAACTTTGCCTGAGTACCGATTTGAGCTGGATTTCCCCGAGGAAACCCCCGTTGCGGCCAAAGCTGCACAGGATGAAAAGGCAGGCGAGCAGAATTACTCTCTGGAGTATCCGGGTGAAGAAGCGCAGGAAGATGTCGCTGCTGGCAAGCCACTTCAGGATATCCCTGCGCGTGAATCAGGATTGAGCCTGACGCTCGCCGAACAGCCTCCGACATCTCGGCAAGTATTCATGCCTGAGCTGATCGTCGATGAACTGCCCACTCCTTCGGAACCAGAAATTGCTGCACCTGCGGCGCCGGTTTTAACTCCTCCCCCCGCGCCTGTGATCGCTGCCAAGGTAGTTTCAGAGCCGTTAGTTGCAGAGTCTGAAGTTGCAGAGCCGTTAGTTGCAGGGCCAATAGTGGCAGGGCCTGCAGTGACGGCGCCATTGCGTGCCGAGCCCACTGACGCGCCAGGTTCACCGCGCTTCGTCCCCTCTGCGCCGCGCAGCGAGGCTCAACGTCGCGAATCTGCGCGCGCCATATTCAATGCCAAGGCGGGTTCCCCTGCGGCCAGACGCCGCAACCTGATCGGAGTAGCAGTACTGGTGGCCCTGTTTCCGCTGGCAGGGGGGGTATACTTTCTGCTGCAGGAATTGGGCGTCTTTGCTCAGGGCAATCAATACAACATTCCCGCGTCCTATGATCCTTCCGCCGTCCCCGTGCTGGCAGTCGAAGAATCCGCCGACGCCGTACAGGATTCAGCTCTGCCCGATGTGTTGGCAGTGGTGGACGTTGTCGATGCCCCCGTTGATGCGGCAACTCTTGAAGTACCGGTTGAGCCCCCTCAGGAAGTGGCGGTTGAAGCGCCAATAGAGTTGCCGATTGCAGAGCCGGTTGAGGCCCCTCTGGAAGTAGCGCTTGCAGTGCCGGTTGAAACTTCGATAGAAACTTCGGTTGCAGCCCCCGCCGAGGTGTCATCAGAGGTGCCAGCAGTCGAGTCGGCTGCAGTGACACCGGCAGCGACACCGACAACGGCAACAGTAGAATCTCCGGCTCCCATCAATATCGTCCGCAGCAGCACCCCCCAGATTGACCCTGTCATCGTGCAGGCCTACTCCGCATTTCAGACGCGGGATTATGTCGATGCCAGAGCACTTTACCAGCAGGCTCTGCGTGCGACGCCCAACAGCCGCGACGCCATGCTCGGCATAGCCGCTGTGGCCATGCTGCAGGGCGAATCGACGCTGGCACGCAACATGTACACGCGGCTGCTGGAGCAGGATCCTCGTGATGCCTTGGCCCGCGCCGGGCTGTTGGAGACGGTGCCCGCGAGCGATCCGGTGCGTACTGAATCGGAATTGAGAAGCCTGTTCGATTCACATCCGGATGTGGCGCCGCTGGCTTTCGCACTGGGAAATCTCTACGCCTCACAAAGGCGCTGGAACGAAGCCCAGCAGGCCTATTACGACGCCTTGCGTGCCGCCAAGGCCGGTGCATCCGGCCTCGTGAGCCCGGACTATGCCTTCAACCTGGCAGTCAGTCTCGAACGGCTCAATCAGCCTCAATCGGCTTATGAGTTCTACCGGGAGGCACTGCAACAGTCTGCACAGGTCCAGCCCAATTTTGATCCGCGCGTGTTGCGCCAACGTCTTGAAGACCTGGAGCGCTCGCTGCCATGAGTGAAAAACCAGTAGTGAAAAAGAGACTGGGCGCTCTGCTGATAGAGCAGGGCTCCATTACCGAGGATCAGTTGCGCATCGGTTTGTTGGAGATGAAGGGCAGCAACAAGCCGTTGGGTGCCATCCTGATCGGCCTTGGGTTTGTGACCGACTCCATCGTTCGGGATGCACTCAGTGAGAACACCGGTCAGCGCAGCGTCGACCTCTCGCATGCAGTCCTTGACGCCGAGTCCACCCGCATCGTGCCGCAGGATCTGGCGCGCCGCTACACCATCTTGCCATTGTCGTATGAGAAGGCGTCCCGGCACCTTACGCTGGCGATGGCGGATACCTTCAACATCGTGGCGCTGGATCAGGTGCGCGCCATCAATGGCGGCACTATCAACATCACGCCAGTGCTGGCCAGTGAAGCGGAGATTGTGCGCATCATTGAACAGTTCTACGGTTTCGAGCTCTCCATCGATGGCATTCTGCAGGAGATCGAGACCGGCGAGCTGGATTTCGACAGTATGCAGGCAGACAACGACGCCTACAGTCATCCGATGGTCCGGCTCATCAATGCGTTGCTGGCGGACGCGGTGCAGCGCGAGGCCTCTGACATCCACTTCGAACCCGAAGAGGCCTTCCTGCGCATCCGCTACCGGATCGATGGCGTGCTGCGGCAGGTGCGCAGTCTGCACAAGAGCTACTGGCCGGCCATGGTGGTGCGCCTGAAAGTGATCAGCAACATGAACATCGCGGAGTCGCGTGCACCGCAGGACGGGCGTATATCGATTTCGCTGGTCGGTCGGCAGATCGACTTCCGGGTTGCCGCACAACCCACAACGTACGGAGAGAACATCGTGCTGAGGGTGTTGGATCGCAAGAAGGGTATTGTGGCGATGGACAGGCTCGGCCTGACTGACGACAACCTCAACCTGCTGCGTATTATGCTGGCGCGCCCCGAGGGCATCATCCTCGTTACGGGTCCTACAGGTAGCGGTAAAACAACGACACTCTACTCGGTTCTCAATCACATCAATACCGAGGGTGTGAACATTATGACGATGGAGGACCCCGTCGAGTATCCTATGGCGATGATCCGGCAGTCCTCCGTAAACGAATCGGTCAAGATGGGCTTTGGTGAGGGCATCCGTTCGATGATGCGCCAGGACCCTGACGTGATCCTCGTCGGCGAGATTCGCGACCATATCACGGCCGAGATGGCATTCCGGGCTGCCATGACGGGGCACCAGGTATTCTCCACGCTGCACACCAACTCAGCCGTTGGCTCCATTCCCCGCCTGCTGGATATTGGCATTCTGCCGGACGTGATCGCTGGCAACCTGATCGGAGTGGTCGCCCAGCGCCTGGTGCGACGCCTGTGCTCGCAATGCAAAGTTAAAGTCCTCGCCGGTGATCTTGAGAAGCGCCTGCTGGGTATCGAGAATCAGACCGAACAGGTATTCATCTACAACGCCGCAGGTTGCGAAGTCTGTGATTATCAAGGTTACAAGGGCCGTACCTCGGTTATCGAGATTCTCAAGATCTCCGGCGAAATGGATGATCTGATTGCTCGACGTGCCGGCATGCGGGAAATGCTGCAGCTGGCGAAGTCACAGGGATTCCAACCGCTGGCCAATGACGCCTGTCGCCGTGTGCTGGATGGCACTACCGGACTTGAAGAAATTTCTCGCGTCGTTGACCTCACCGCACGCTTGGAGGGATGACCCGGCCATGTCTCTCTACCGCTATAGAGCAATGGACAAGGATGGAAAACTTCGCAATGGCAATCTCGATGCCGTCAACGAATCGGATCTGGAACAGCGCCTGATGCGCATGGGCATGGATCTGATCAGGGCGGATATCACTGAGGAGAAACGCGCCAGTGTCGGCCAGCGCAAGGTAGAAAAAACCGACCTGATCAACTTCTGTTTTCACATGGAGCAATTGACTCGCGCTGGGGTCCCCATGCTGGAGGGACTCACCGATCTGAGGGACTCCGTGGATCATCCACGCTTCCGCGAGATCGTGGCCAACCTCATCGATGAGATTGAGGGGGGCAAGAGTCTCTCTGAGGCTTTGCAGGAACACCCGACCATTTTCGACACGCTGTTTGTCAATCTGATCAAGGCCGGAGAAGTCAGTGGTGAATTGGCAAAGATTTTTGAATCACTCGCCTCGACAATCAAATGGCAGGATGAATTGAACAAGTCCACTAAAAAATTGCTCACGTCGCCTTTGTTCGTGGGCACTGCCGTGATTGGTGTCACCATTTTTCTGATGGTTTATCTCGTGCCACAGCTGGTGGGTTTCATCACCAGCATGGGGCAAGAATTGCCGATGCACACGAAGGCGTTGATTGCGACGTCCAATTTCATGGTGAAGTACTGGTACATCTGCCTGATCGTGCCGGTTGCCACTTATTTTGGTATTCGCCTGCTGATCCGCGTGAATCCCAAGGCGCGCTATCTGGCTGATCTCTACAAGCTGCGCGCATGGCGAATCGGGCCAGTGCTGCAGAAGATCATCCTGTCCCGTTTCGCCAACTTCTTCGCAATGATGTATGCCGCCGGCATCCCCATTTTGCGCTGCCTTGAAATAGCCGAGGGCATCGTCGACAACCTTGTCATACGGTCCGCCTTGCATCGGGCGCGCGAAGACATTCAGGAGGGCGAGCCGATCTCCAAGAGTTTCCAGAACACGGGGCTGTTTCCGCCCTTGGTCGTGCGCATGCTCAAGGTGGGAGAGACGACGGGTGGGCTGGACAAAGCATTGCTGAACGTCAGTTATTTTTATGACCGCGATATTCGCGACTCGATCGATAAAGTGCAGGCGATGATCCAACCCTCGATGACCGTGATTCTCGGGTTGCTGCTGGGCTGGGTCATGCTGTCAGTATTGGGTCCCGTGTACGACACCATCAGTTCGATTGAAGTGTAATGAACCCCAATGGCCAGGGGCGACTCAAGAAGAGTGGATGATTGATGGCAACACTGCCAAACAAAAACCTGATCAATATTCTTCTCGTGGAGGGCGGGAGGGTCTCTCTGCTCGCCTGGGAGAAAGGCGCGCTCACGCAGATTGCGCGCTATCGGCCGATCAACCCCGATTTCGAAGCGTTTCAGGTTTTCCTGAGAAGCCAGCTGAAGACGCCGTTTGTGATTATTACCGACTTCATTGAGGAGGACTTCCGCAACGAGACCGTCGCTCATGTCACCGGTTCGGATCGCGTGGCACTACTCACCCGCAAGCTCAATCTCGCATTTCGTACGACGCAATATCGGACGGCACGAATTGTCGGACGTGAAAAAGAGGGGCGCAAGGATGACAAGGTGTTGTTTACCGCCTTGACCAAGCCGGAGCTGATAGACCCCTGGATCAGTCGCATTCTTGAGATGAAGATTCCGATCAAGTCTGTCACCTCCGCTGCCTATCTCATGGAGCTGTTCGCGCAAACCCTCAAATTCAAGAGGGAGCCGCATTTACTGCTGGTCAATCAGGAGCACGGCTCAGGGTTGCGGCAGACTTACCTGCAGAACGGCCGGGTGATCTTCAGCCGCCTGACTGCCATCACAGATACAGAGGCAGCGAGCTTCGAGGACATGCTGTTGGAGCAGTGTGAGCAGACGCGCAAGTATGTGGAGCGCATCAAGCAACTGCCTTATGACGCAATACTCAATATCCATGTCTACACACCGGTTCCGATGACCGATGCTCGTGAACGCCAGCAGGAATTGCTGCGCTTCACCTACGACGCCATCAGCACAATGGACAGCAAAGCGCGGCTTGATCTGCAAGGAGTGGCCCCTGGCGCGATTGCGTTCACGCTGGGTCGGGTGCTGGCTGGCAAGGGGGTGCCGAATGTGTATGCGCCGCTGCAGACCCGCCGTTTCGTATACCTCGATAGGATTTCCAGAACGCTTGTTGTACTCGGTGGCATGGTCTTGCTGGCTGGTGTTGCCGCCAGTGCACCTGCAGTCTTTGAAGTCACCAGCAGCTGGGAGCGTGAACGGCAGCTGGTGGCGCAGACACAGCCTCTGCTGCAGGAGTACGAAATTTTGCGTGAGCGTTTTCCAGCGACGCCGATTCCCTCAAGTCAGATGGAGCTGGTGGTGGCCACCCATGAAGGCATAGTAGCGCAGACATTTCATCCACTGGATACGTTGTCCTTGATCAGCAAGGCGCTGGAGGCGTCACCCGAGCTTGATCTGGCAAAAATTGAATGGGAGCTTGTTGAAGTGCCTCTAGAGGAGGGAGCCGCAGTTTATGGCGATGGGTTGGTGGAATCCGCAGATGTGGTCTATCAAAAGGCGGTTGTGGCGGGGCGCACTTCCTTGGTTACCTATCTTGAGGGGCGCGTCGAGTCTACGCAGAGTCATCGCGAAGCGCAGGCACAGGTGCTTGCCTTTACGCAGGCTCTGGAAGCGTTCCAAGGCATTCAGGTCACGCCGGTCAAGATGCCGATGGATGCTGGCTCAAATGGCTTCGTGACAACGACTCTGGACGGTGAGCTTGTAAGGGCCGACTTCATACTCGAACTACGCCGAGTGTCTGAGCCATGAGCATCAAGAATCCCTTCAGCACAGTGGATATGCAGTTGCTGCACAAACCGGCAATCGTATTGGCTGCGAGTACGTTGTTCAGCGTGCTGTTGTGGTATGGAACCGGGTACGTTCGGCAACAGGCGCTCGCTTCGGCAACGTTGGCACAGGGAGTCTACGAACAGACTTCAACTTCGGTGACGCAGATAGCGCAAGAGGAGGAAACCATCATCCGCTATATCGGACGTTATCGGGAGATGATGGCTGAGGGGGTGGTGGGAGATCCGGACAGGCTTGTTCTGCTGGAGGATGTTGGCAGGTTGAGAGAGAGTCTGAAGCTCTACTCGCTTGCCGTTTCCATGAGTGAGCAGATTACTACTCGTCTGGAATACGACCCGTATGATCCGGTTCCCGGAGAGCCCGTCGATCTACTCTCCACCGCAATCACATTCAGTCTCCCTTTGTTGCATGAGGAAGATCTGACTCGCCTGGTCAACCATCTGCTGGACAGTGGCGATCTGATCTTGCCAAAAAGCTGTGTAATGAGTGCCGATGGTGGTGTCAATCCTGACTTTCGTCGCGTGGGAGAACACCTGTCAGCCAGTTGCACGTTGCTCTGGTATACCTTCGATCTGAGTCCCGAGGTGATCGTCGATGGTTACTGATTACTTCATTAAATGGGTGCTGTCGCTGGGAGTAGTCATCGCTTGTATGGGTATTGCTCCAGATTCGGACGCCCAATCGTTTGGACGAATCTTCAGTACAGCGGATGAGCGTGCGGCACTCGATTCGCAACGAGACGCAATGTTGAGAGACCTCACTGAGGCTGAGCGTCTCGCGGCACTCAGCACTCCGGTGCTGGAGACTGTCGTGGAAGTGCAGCCGACCATGATCCATATGGGTGGCATCGTCCGGCGCGGCGATGGCACTCATACCGTATGGTTGAATGGAGTGCCCGTCAGCGAGCGTGAACTGCCACCGAATGTGCAGCTGGACATGCTTAGTGGGCTTGGAGTGTTGCGCGTCAGTACTCCGACTGACGTTTATAGTTTGCGACCGGGTCAAACACTGAATGCAACGACAGGCGAGTTGCGTGAAAGCTATCAGGTGACACCAGAACAAATTGCCGCCATCAATGCCGAGATAAACCAGCGACAGGCAAGTGCTGGTCAAACAGCTGACTCAGCCGCTATCGAAAAGGAAGCCGAGATTGCCACTGATGCTGATTTGGAAGATGAGCAGCTCTCGGATGAAGAACAGTCCACCATGGACACTGTGCTGGACACCCTGCGCATGTTGCAGGAAGCCAGAGAATTGCAGGAGTCTCTGCAATGAACCAGGCGATGTCTCGAAGGCAGGACGGCGCGGTATTGATCCTGATGTTTGTAGCACTGGTGATGACGGCGCTGACTGTTTTCGTTGCAGCGATCAATAATTCCAGTGTGGCGCTGAAAGAAGGTGCGCGTACTCGCGAGGGAATGCAGGAGGCAAAGCAGCAATTGCTGGCCTATGCGATGAGCTACAGCGACTACTTTTCTTCCGCCCCCAACGGTCCGGGACGATTACCCTGCCCGGATTCCGATAACGACGGGCTCATGAATTGCGGCACGGCGACTTTGGGTCGTCTGCCGACGCAGGAAATTCTTCCTTCAGGGAGCCCTTTTCCCTTCAGCGATACCGATGCAGGCGAAGGGCAGCAATTCTGGTATGCCGTGACGGCTGCCTACCGTTCAAATTCCACGACGCTCAATACCACGTCGATGTCTACCTTCACCTTCAACGGGGCAAGCAATATTGTGGCGCTAATCATGGCCCCGGGTGACGCGTTGAGCGGGCAGGTACGGGCAACGGTTGCAAACCGTAACAACGCTGCAAACTATCTTGAGAATGGCAATCAGACTGGTCCGACATTTGTGAGCAGTTTTCCCGCTACGCCCACGGCATTCAACGACGTTGTCGTCGCCATCACCAGCGACGAGGTGATGACGCTGGCGACAGTGCGTGTGGCGCAAGAGTTCAAGCGCGTACTTGACCTGGATCCGCTGACACTCAGTGGATATCCCCCCGATCAAGCGACATTCCTGACAGCGTTGCCGACTGCTGCTGCGTGGATTGCCGCCAATGGTTGGAATGCTGCGGCGCTGCAGTCCTATACAGCAATATCGACGACAGTTGCGGAGGTGAAATTCAATAATTGCAACACCGTTTTCCGATTTGAGTTTGGCGTTTCCGGAATCACCCGGACACCGCTCACGTGTGAAGGATAGAAAGTGAAACAGAAAAGCATGAAGTCAGAAAAGCAATCGCACGCCGGATTCAGTCTTCTGGAGATGGCCGTGGTGATGTTGATTGTAGGTCTGCTCCTGAGTGGTTTGTTTTCGGCTGTGGGTGACAGCACACAGCTCAAGAGGCGCAGCGATGCCGCCGCGCAAATCAAATTGATAGAGGAGGCGCTGTATGGCTTCGCCCAGGCCAATGGGCGACTGCCATGCCCGGCGAGCAATGCCAGCGTCGGTCAGGAATCTCCGGTGGGCGGGGGTTCCTGCGCACCATTCCACGGCTTCGTGCCCGCGCTGACGCTCGGCTTGCAGGGGTCGCTTAACAGCCAGAGTCTGTTGTTGGATCCGTGGGGGAATCCACTGCGCTATTCGGTGTCGGATCTCACTCTAACGGGCGACAGAGCGTTCACGTCCACTGCGGGACTTGGCAAACTTTTTGCCAATGTCGCACTGATGGTGCCAGGGGCCAACATGATTTGCGTTTCCACAACCACTGCCTGTGGCGCCACGATTCTCTCGAATACCGTCCCTGCATTGATCTACTCACTGGGCAACAACTGGGGCACTTTCTCCTCGGCGCTTGAGTTGGAAAACGTGACGCCGCCTGTCGTTACTCCTGGTTGGGGCACCGTTGCCAACAACAATTTTGTCAACGCAGGGTATGCGGATGAAGGTGCCAATGAGTTTGACGATCTGCTGGTGTGGCTATCGCCTAGTATCCTGTTTTCCCGACTCGTCAGCGCGGGGCAATTGCCATGACAGAGCTCGACCAATTCGAACTGGTCAGCCCTTCTGACAAATCTGTCGAGTCAGCGGGAACAGTTCTGCTGGTAGATGATGACGTGGCGCTGCGCAGTGCGCTGCGCAGCATACTGGACATGCGTGACTACGAGGTGTTGGAAGCGGATGGTCGCAGGGCCGCCCTGGAGTTGCTTGGTGAGCACGGCGAAATCGGTGTGATTGTTCTCGATCTGGGTATGCCTCCCGCAGAACACTCCACGGAAGAGGGGCTGGCGGTAATACGCGCGGTAAGTGCATCGATGCATCCGGCGAAGATTATTGTTCTTACCGGGCAGGACGAGGAGAGTTCCGCTCTCGATGCCATTCGGGAAGGTGCATTTGATTTTCTCTCCAAGCCTGCGCGCTCTCAGGATATTTTGTCGGCTGTGCGCCGCGCACTGTTGTTCCATCGCAATGAACAAGCCATGGCTTCGGAAGGCATGACCAGACTGCAGATCAATGCGAAGGTTGCGGATGGATTGAAGGCAGTACGTGAAGAAGCCGAAGAAAAGCTGGTACGTCAGGTGTTGAAGGACACCGATTTCAATGTGTATCAGAGCGCTGCCCGGCTGGGGCTGAAGCGCGAAAGTATTTACTACTTCTTGAAGAAGTTCGAGATCAAACGTGACGATAATTGATCTCTATCCGTACCTCATTATTGTGGGAAGTTCCATCCTGGCGGCATCGGCCTGGCTGCTTTATCGAGCCAGACTACAGACCCGAAGCATTCAAGAGCTGGTAAGGCTGAATGAAGAGGTGCAGTTCGATTTGCCTGATTTTCTGCGCAAGTGCTGGCCCACGCTGGCCTCCGGCAATTTTGCCGGTTTGAGCTGGCAGTTGGATTGGTTTGGTGTACCTGTGCAAGGTGCTGAGGGAGTGATTACGGATCGCGTGCTGCAACAACACTTCGAGGTGCAGGAGATCGGGCTGAACATACAACTCTATTATCAGAAGCATGGTTGGGAGCAGCGCTATTTCAGTCAGGTGATTGCTGACAATCTGTTTCTCCTGCTGCGCATGGACATGTGGATCAAACTGGGAACGATACGTGGCACCTTTGATCAAACGGCAAAAATGACCGTGTTTCTGCAGCATGACATGAAGAACCTGCTGCAGCTCGTGAGTCTGGCTTCCGACCAGTTGGAGAGCCCTGTCGCTGGACAGGAAGGCAAGCTTATGGAGTCGATGCGGTCCACTATCCCTGCAATTCGCGAGCGCGCGAGCCACATGCTGAAAGCGTTTGGCAACGAAGGTCGCATGGGCCGCTGGGAGACTGTCGACCTGGCCGAAATGCTGCGACAGTCCTGCGTCATGTATGAGCTCAATGCGAATATAGAAGGGGCCGGGTGCGCTCGTGTGCCCATGGAATCGTTGCACAGTATTGTGGAGAATTTGCTCGGCAACTACGCTTGGCAGGCAAGACAGCCTTCCACAACTGTCATGAATTTGCGCATACGGATTCACTCCACGGCAGGAAAACTGCTGACAGAGTTTGAGGATTTGAATGGTAAACCCTGTCTCTGGCCTGAACGTCTGTTTGAGCCGTTCTGGAGTGAGCGCGGCAAGGGCAGAGGAATAGGGCTCTATCAATCTCGTCAACTGGCCAACGCTGCGGATGGTTCACTCGATGTGCGCGCGGCACCGGACAAGTCATTATGTTTTATTCTGACGCTTCCTGCGGCAGATTGAAAAGACATGTAAAAAAAACCTACAGACTAAAAAAAACCTACATATTGTGCTGGTTTTCAGTAGTGAATATAGTAATCCTGCAATATGAGTACAGATAGCTTCTGTGCACCATTGAATAATTTCGGAGAGAAATTTAAATGAACAAAATGTCAAAAAACATGAAGGCCCAAGCGGGCTTCACGCTGATTGAAATTGCAATCGTACTGGTCATCATCGGTCTGCTGCTTGGCGGCGTACTGCAGGGTCAGCAGCTGATTGAAAACTCTCGCGTACGCGCCGCTGTGAATGACTTCAAAGGCATTCCTGCAGCGACTTACTCCTATATGGACCGTTACAAGCGTCTGCCAGGTGATGACAGTGGTGCTACTGCTGCTCTGCGTGGTACGGCGTGGACTGGTCAAACTGCTGGTAACGCAAATGGCACAATTGACAGCGCCGCATTCGCCGCTACCTTGTTCACCACTGGCCCGACGACGGAGCAGCTTTACTTCTGGCAACACTTGCGTGCTGCTGCATTTATCCCCGGGAATGCCACCGCCACAGGTGGAGCTGCATTGCCACAGAATCCCTTCGGTGGTCTGACAGCCGTCACCAATATCGCTGCCTTCGCCTTGCCAACCGGTCAAAACAAGGTCTGCATGAATAACGTGCCGGGCTCCGCTGCTAGTGCCTTGGACGCAACCTTGGACGATGGTAACCCCGTCACTGGTTCATTTCGTGCCAACCTGACTGCGGTAGCAACTGTTCCAACAGTGACAGGCTACGATGAAACCGCGCTGCACATCGTCTGCCTGCGCATGTAACGTGTCACCTCGCGTGATTGCTTGATAAAAAGGCCCCTCTTGAGGGGCTTTTTTATTTTCCCCTCTTGGAAAAGCCACCCGCTTTGGCATATGATTCGGCCCCCGGTCAGCCTCCTCTGAGAGGGAGCTGGGAAGGCAGTCTGGAAAGCCAGTCTGGAAAGTCAGTCTGTAAAGTTCGCAAGAATCAGAAATCGGAGTGTAGCTCAGCCTGGTAGAGTGCTACGTTCGGGACGTAGAAGCCGGAGGTTCGAATCCTCTCACTCCGACCATTTTGATGTCAGACAGCGGGCAAGCGTCGTTCAGGCTCGGCGCGAACGGCCTGCAAGTGCAAG
>JAUSMU010000244.1 GCA_030645995.1 Gammaproteobacteria bacterium
GAGAATGCATGCCGTCTCACCCATGAAGCGCACCCCGGCAACCACCAGCGTCGACGCCTTGGCATCGCGGCCGAAACGGGCCATTTCCAGTGAATCGGACACCACACCGCCAGTCTCTTCCGCCAACTCCTGCAGCAATGCGTCCGTGTAATAGTGGGCGACGAGCACCGCATCCTTTTCTTTGAGGAGCACTTTGATCCGCGCCTTGTAGTCGGCGATCTGTACAGCATTGAGGGCTTGCGGGAGTGAGACGCCCGCCAGATGCTGTCGGACCAGCGCGGTGTCCGCCGCCAGGCCCGCATGCGCGGAGTCAGGTTTCACAGGATTGTTTGTCGAACAGATCGTACTGGTCATGGCCGCTACTTCAAATACATAAAGACTGCCACAAACAGCACCCTAATGCAGCTCCTCGGCGTTCTTTTTGAGCAATTCGGTCAACTGATCGGCCACCACTGGACGACTGAACAGATAACCCTGTGCCTCATCGCATTGAGCCGCCTCAAGCAACTCCAGTTGTGCTGAGGTCTCAACTCCCTCCGCGATCACCGTCAGCTGAAGATTGTGGCCGAGTTGAATAATGGCCCTCACGATCGAGGCGCTGTCCGAGTCGGTCAGCATGTCACGGACGAAGGATTGATCGATCTTGATCTTGTCGACGGCCAGTTGCTTCAAGTAGGAGAGGCTGGAGTATCCAGTCCCAAAGTCATCGATGGCAAGCTTCACTCCCATGACCTTCAGGTCATGCAAAGTCTTCATGGTTCCCTTCACATCTTGCACGAGGATGGATTCAGTCAGCTCCAACTCCAGATATTGAGCCGGCAACCCGGAAGCGGTCAGAGCAGCTGCCACCATTTCCAGTACATTGCCACCCTTGAACTGCACGGCGGAGAGATTGACCGCCACGACAGGCGCCGACTTCTGCTGATCGAGCCAGCGCTTGGCCTGTGCACAAGCCTCATTGAGGACCCACTCTCCAATTTGCACAATATGGCCACTTCGCTCAGCGAGTCCAATGAAGCGATCCGGCGCGAGCAATCCGTCCTCCGGATGCTGCCAGCGAATGAGCGCTTCTGCGCCAATGATGCGGTGGCTATGGATATCGATCTGCGGTTGATAATGAAGCACAAATTGCTGCTTACGCAAGGCATCGGTCAGCCCGCCGGAGAGTCGAATCTGGTCTGCAAGCCCCATATTCATCTCCCGAGAGAAGAAACGATAGGTATTTCGCCCCGCCTCCTTGGCGCAGTCCAATGCGGCATGGGCGTGTTTGAGAAGCGTATCAAACTCATCTCCGTCGCTGGGATAAAGCCCGATCCCGATCGAGCACGACACGTTCAGGGATTGCTCGTTGACCTTCACCGGCTCCAGCAATGCATCACGGATCGTGTTCGCAAACCCCGCAACCACAGGCACATCGAGGTTGCCGGTCAGCAGGACGACAAACTCATCCCCGGTAAGGCGACTGATCGTGGCAGCGGCTGGCATGCTTGCCCGTAGCCGTTCGACTATCCGCACGATGACCTCATCACCTACCGCGTATCCCAGACTGTCATTGATCTGCTTGAAGCGATCAAGATCAAGGTAGAGCAATGCCAGAATCCTGTTCTCACTCTTGGCTGTCAACGCTGCGTGCTCGAAGCGATCATGCAGCAAGAGTCGATTCGGCAGATGCGTCAATTCATCAAAATGCGCCAGGAACTGCAGCCTTTCCTTCGCGGCCGCGTGCTCCACGCGCGACCGCAGAGTCACGATTCCATAAGCGAGATCGCTGGCCAATTCCGCCAGCAGCTTCACCTCTTGCGGGTCGAAGACGTTGGCCTCTCGCGAATAAAGTGTAAGTGCCCCCAGCACGCGCGTATCACCAATAAGCGGCAATGAAACACTGGATTGGTATCCACGCTGCAGCGCCGCTGCCCGCCATGGCCCCATTCTGGGATCTTTCAGGACATTCTGGTTGATGCTCGGTCGTCCCGTACGAATCGCCGTGCCAGTGGGCCCCTTGCCAAATTCATTCTCCGCCCACGATATCTTGATGTCATCGAGATAGCCTTGCTCCTGACCGGAGGTGGCTACCGGACTCACCGTCCTTGCCTCATCCTGCTGGGCGAAGCCCACCCAGGCCATCAGATAGCCGCCTCTGTCCACACACAGACGACAAATTTCATGCAGCAACTTTTGCTCATCTTCGGCATGCACAAGTGCCATATTGCAGTCACTGAGCAAGTGCAGATTCCGGTTTGCACGCTGCAGCGCGAGTTCGCTCAGCTTGCTTGCGGTAATATCCTGCACCGTACCAATCGAGCGCAACGCCTTGCCACTTTCGTCGTAGAAGGTCTCCCCCCGCTCCTGGACATATTTGATTCGATCATCGTGCAGCAATATTCGGTGAACAATCTGATATGACTGCTTGTTACTGACTGACTCCTGATAAGTCTTGTTCACCATGTCACGATCCTCAGGGTGAATGGCCAGGAGAAATTGTTCATAGGAGGTCTGAAACTCAAATCGATCTTTCTCGAAGATCAGATAAATTTCATCAGACCAGACCAGTTCATTCTTGCGCAAATCGAGTTCCCAGTTACCCAACAACGAGAGACGCTGCGCCTCCTTGAGGCGATTTTCACTGCGCTGCAACTCACTCTGCGTGTGCTGGCGCTCGGTGATATCCCGCGCAATGCCTATCGCATGCCACTGCTCCTTGATCTTCACCGCAGACAGGCTGAGCTCCACCGGGAATTCATCACCATTCTTGTGCACGGCAGCGAGCTCCACCGTCTTGCCCACCACGGCGCCCTCACCTGTATTCTGGAATTGCTGAAAAGCCTTGTTGAAGTCTTTATGAAAGCGCGCTGGAGCGATTAGTTGATGCAGATCTTTCCCCAGCGCCTCTGCACTGGAATATCCAAACATCTGTTGCGCGGCAAGATTCCAGAGCGAGATATGGCCATCATGGTCCATCATCAGAACGGCATCGCGAGCCGCTTCCATCATCTTCTGCAGCATCTCCTCATTTTCGCGAAGTGCCACTTCGGCACGCCGCATCTCAGTGATGTCTCGTGCAGACGCATATATCACGCCGTCAGCCTGATCATAGAAAGCATTCCATGACAGTAACAAAGCAGATCCATCCTTGCAGATATAGCGATTCTCAAAGCTGAACGCGGCACGCCTGGAAATCTCTGCAATCTCGTCCAGCGTTCTTTGACGATCATCCGGATGCACAAAATCAAGGAGTGGCCTGCCAAGCAATTCGCTTTCGGAATACCCCATCAACCGGGTGAACATCGGGTTGACACGCTTGAATTGGCCGTTCGGCACGGCGATGCACATGACCTCGGTGGCTAGTGTGAAGAACCGCAGGTACTGATCTTTTTCCTGCTCCAGCAGTCTGCCTTCCGTGATGTCCACAAACGAGACAATCACCCGGGCAACGCCGCCCTGTTCATCCATTTCGGGCTCGGCACTGAGCAGCACCCAGATGATCGATACCTGTCCAAGACGCCGCAGCCCCAGTGTCTGGTTATGCAGTGGCAGACCTGTAGAGAGCACCCGGCTGACCGGGTCATCTGCAGCCAGCAATGGAGAGCCGTCCGCCTGCAGGAAAATTCGCCCCTGATCCATCAGTGAGTGACCAGTGAGCTGCTCCAGCGGCGCCCCGAGAATTTGCAGCGCGAGAGGATTTGCCTCCACGATCACCGCCTGAGCATCGTGCAGCACAATCGCGGTCTGAACCTTGTAAATAAGAGTTCGGTAGCGCTCTTCGCTCAATCGCAACTGGGTATTGCGCTGGGCAATCGCATCCAGCATGGAATTGAACTCACGAGCGAATGTCGCTGCTTCATCCCCGCCGGCGAGCGTAGACCGAGCCAGCCGATTACCGGCACGTACCGCATCCATGGTCTGCTGCACAGAATAGAGTCTGCGCGTCAGCACGCGCCCCATCAACCCAGCCACAATTGCCCCGAGCAGAATCGCCACCAATGTGTAGATAATGCCGTTCCTTGTAATCTCCTCCAGCCGTCTGGCAGCCAGTTCCTGGCCAACACCGACTCTTGCCCAGCCGACATGAAGGCCACCGATGACAGCGGGCACCGCCACGTCTACCAGTGCAGGAGTGCGCGACATGACGGTCAGACGAGTCTCATCGGGCAGATCCAGCATATAGCTCCCGACCCTGGAACGATCGCTATCTGCCAGCACCAAGCCATTCCTGTCTACCACAATGGCAAAGAGCACCTCGGGATGCTGGCGCTGGATATCAATCAGCTCCTGCAGGCCGGAAACGTCATTCGCGGCAAGCCAACCGGCACCTGAAGTGGCCAGCGTTACGGATATGGCAATCGCTTCCTCCACCTGCCGCTCCAGCAAGGTGTCGCGCTGCCTCAGAGTGAGATCGGCGACAAACAGCGTCATCATGGCCGCATGCACCAGCACGGCGCCGACAATCAGTCGACCACGCAGAGTCCCAAATAGAAAGCGCAACAATGACCTCATCATCAGAAACCGCCCACCTGCCGTACTTCGGCTTCAAATCGAGTGACATAGTCCCTGACCACGTCATAGTCCATATCCGTCGCAGGAAGAAAGCGTGCGGTCTCCATTCCACTGAGAATGGATATACCTTCCTCTGTTTCATCAAGCCCAAGCAACAGCTCAGTTACCTGGTCTGCCACCTCTGATGGGACATCATTGCGTACCATCACCGAGTTGTTGATCAGGGGCTCGGTTTCCCAAATGACCATAAGCTGTGCAGCCTCTTCGGGATGCTCCTTTTGAAAGGCTCGCCACGGGGTCGGCCAAGTTGCACCTGCCGCCGTCAACCCCAGATATGCATTCATAATGGAGGATTCCTGAGAACCCACATACCGATTGTCGATGTCCTCGTTGACGTCAACACCGTGGGTGTGCAGAAAGTATTGCGGCATGATGCAGGCTGCCAATGCAGTGTCCGAAGGGTAGCTGACGGCCTTGCCTTTCAGATCGGTCGGCACCGTCAATCCACCGTCCTTCCGCACGACAAAAATTCCGGTAAAGTCGGCGGGCTCGCCGGCCATAGCAATCACACGATAGCCAAGTTCCATTGCCTGCAGTGACTGCAAGGGATTAGGCAAGAGAAACTCTGGATCACGCCTGACATATTTTTCCTCAAAACGCGCATAATCCCGTGAAGCCTCCAATTCCAGGCGACCTTCTTGAAGATGGGCATTCAGATAGTCAACGAGGGGTTGGTAAGCTTCTATCAGTTTTGCGGGGTTATGCAGTGGATGAACAGCAAATTTATAAACAGTTTGACTCGAGAGTGAAGGTGTAGCTCCAAACTGAGGCCCGGAGCCTTCCGGCTCTCGGCTGCAAGCAATCAAAAGTGCTGCAACCAACGTCATTATGACGACCTTGACTGCGCGTGTTGTCATGGGATTCCCTCAAAGCATCGTGGCACTTTCTTGCTAGGGGGATTCTCCCAATATACTCGTGGGAAATAAAGCGGAAATGGTGAATGTGCCTGTTCTGTCCTCAGCAAAATTGCTTCAAGTCAGAACTATTATGCAGAGGCGAAAATTTGAATGAGAAAAGAAGCGACTGTGCGGCTCTTCAGACAATCACCGCAAGGCTGCTTGGCCGCATTGCGGTGTTCTTGAAAATGGTGGGTCGTGTGCGACTTGAACGCACGACCAATTGGTTAAAAGCCAACTGCTCTACCGACTGAGCTAACGACCCATGAAAGAAGGGCGACATAGTACTATCCTCAGGAAAAAAGACAAGCACTTTGTCATGAAAAAATTATCGCGGCTACTTCGCAATCTCAAATTACAAGCTTCACTCTTGGAAGTATCGAGTTGGATCAACAAGCCCCGCTTCAGAAAATCCCTTTTTCCTGAAGCGACAACTGTCACAACGACCACATGCCCTGCCCTGAGCATCAGCCTGATAGCATGACACCGTATTGCTGTAATCAACACCCAATTGCATACCAATCTTGATAATGTCCGCTTTGCTCAAGGCAATCAGAGGAGTCTCAATCGAAATTGGAGCCCCTTCCAAAGCCGAGCGCGTCGCAAGATTTGCCATCTTCTCGAAGGCGTGAATGAACTCAGGTCGGCAGTCAGGATAACCTGAATAATCGCGCGCATTTACGCCAATAAAAATTGCCTGCGCATTGAGCACTTCTGCAAAGCCCAGCGCATAAGAAAGAAAAATTGTATTGCGGGCCGGTACATAAGTGATCGGTATCCCCTCACTTTCCTGCTCGGGCACACTCAAATCATGATCAGTCAGTGCAGAACCACCCAGCTCTCCGATCCCTAAAGGAATGATCAGATGCTTCGCAACTCCCATAGAAGAAGTGATTTTACGAGCAGCCTGCAATTCGCTGGATGAACGCTGGCCATAATCGAAACTCAGCGCATAAATCGCATAGCCCTGAGTCTTGGCGATTGCCAGGCATGTGGTTGAATCAAGTCCACCGGAGACCAAGACAACAGCACGCCGCTGCGAATCAGAAGGTTGCGAACCAGACATCGAATTATCTGCGGAATAATCAGTGCTATTCTTTACAGTGCTCACCGGCACCTCTACCAGTTTGTAAATAGAATGACTCAGTGACCAGGTTGATCACCCCACACCAGTTTGTGCAGCTGGAGCTGCATGCGGACCTGCAAATTATCAGCGAGAATCCACTCGGCAAGCTCTCTATAGGAAACCTGACCAAAGCTAGGTGAAAAAAGAATGTCACTGACCCTGTTGCGAAGATCATACTGATCACAGCGAGCCTTGGCCCATTCGTAATCACGTCGATCACAAATGACAAACTTTACTTGATCTACTGGCTTCAAGAACTTGATATTGGACTCAATATTCCGATCACATTCATTGGAGCCTGGCGTCTTCAAATCCAGCACCGTTACGACCCTGGAATCAACATTCTCGATCGACATTGCACCACCCGTCTCCAAGGAAACCTCGTAGCCTTGATCACACAATTTTTCGAGGAGACTGATACAGTTCGGTTGCGCCAATGGCTCTCCGCCTGTCACCGTAACGTATCGGGCATGATAGCTGCCAACCCGAGCAAGGACTTCATCCTGCGTCAGAATGTCACCTTTATGGAATGCATAGGCTGTATCGCAATATTGACAGCGCAGTGGACAACCCGTCAGGCGAACGAAGACCGTGGGAATCCCAACCGTCCTGGTTTCTCCCTGCAGGGAATAGAAAATCTCATTAATGCGAAGGGTAATCGAATCGTTCATGAAAGCGGTCTCGACGACCATCAATTCATTGAGCGTAGATAAATATCTGCCAGATTGGCAGCTGAAGTGTTGGGGTAACGCGATTGCACCTGGCGCAGAAGCTGCCGGGCTTTATCAGTGTCACCAAGTTTGTCATAGACAGTGCCCAGTGAATACATGGCGTCATCAACCTTGCGTCCATCCGGATACTGATTGACGATCACCTCGAATGCATCGCGAGCTTCATTGAGCATCGCCAGATTCAAATATGCCTGGCCTTTCCAGTAGTAGGCATTGGTGATGAACCGACCATTCGGATACATGCTCAGGTACTGATCAAACTCTGCGACTGAACGCTGATACTGCTCTTCCTGCAGCAGCGAATCCAAGGCTACCTGATATTGCTGCTGTTCTGTAAGGACAGTTGGCTGCAGCGTAGGGATTGCTGGGGTATTGTTGACAGCAACGGCCGTCGACGCTACAGGTGCAACGACAGCGGGTTCTGCCGCAATCGGAACTGCAGCGGCATTAATAGCGCTCGCCGGGGTCGCCAATGACGAAGGCACCCGTGCGGGCGAGGTCGACGCTGGTTGAAGGCCTGCTTGCTGGGCTACTGTCGACGCTGTTGCTGGAGCTGTTGAAGCCGTCGCTGGAGCAGCTGGGGTGATGGCCGCGACGGGCCGCGAACCAACAGGTTGTTGCGCACCACCTGCACCGGGGAGCGCAGCGACGCCAGCCGGGGATGAAGATGGAGATGGTGTTGCAGACGACAAGGCACCGAGCCTTGCGTCAAGATCTGTATACCGATCCAGCGACTCACGCTGGAGGTTTCTCAACTCATAACCTTGCTCTTCCACAAGACCGCGCAGGGTCTCCAGTTCAGCACGCATTTCCCTGAACTGATCGAGAAGCATGACCAAGGCATCATTCGATGAAGTACTGCCCGGCTGCCCCCCTTGAGGGGGCTGGCCGGGCAGGTAAGGCTGTGCTTCCACAACCCCGGCAGCACTCATTACAGAAGTACTGAGCGTAGCGGTCTGCACTGCTACAAAAAGCGCTGCGAGGTAGTGTTTCATACTGTTAGATCTGCCTTATCGGTATTACTTGATTTCCACTCGACGATTCAGACGGTAAGCAGCTTCTGTCTGA
>JAUSMU010000248.1 GCA_030645995.1 Gammaproteobacteria bacterium
TTGCCAGCTTCCGAAATCCGCCTCTCCACGGCGCACCTCATCCGCCACCAAACGCAACCGAGGCAGGCGCCGTGGATCAAAGGCCTGCAAGGAATCAACTCTTTCCACCGGCCCCGGGGCCAGGAACAGCAGTCTCGACTTGGCAGATTCCTGTCTGTCCGAACTCTGCACCGCAGTCTGGGCAGACTCTTTCAACATGCGCTCCAGGTCAATGACGATGCGCGAAGGGTCCGGTGCGGGCAGACGCAAATGCGTCAGATGGACATCCAGCGGCACACCAAAACGGTAGGGTACGCGCATCTCCCCTGCGACCGTCTCGCTCGCCAGCGACAACAACCAGTCACGCTCTTCACTCGCAATCTGCACGTTGACGTTATCGACGGTCTGACCAAACACCACCGCCTTTCCGAGAGTCACATCAACAGCGTTGATCGCATCGCGCAGACCGGAGAAATTCGCTGCGGCATCCGACGCGGGGCTGGCACCCATGACGGTCGGCGGGCGCAGGGCCGCGATCCACTCGTCGTAATTGAATCGGGACAATTGGCCAACCACGTCGATACCCGGGGCATCGGCATCCAGACGACGAATCGTGACGCCCTCGTCGCGCTGCCCGAGAAACACCAGACCATTGCGCATCTGCCCCTGAGCAAGACCGACATTCATCGAACCCAAGGCGCCAAGAGAGACGCTCAGATCCTGACGATCTTCATGAAAATCAATACTCAAACTGAGTGGCAATGAGGAATTCGCCGCCTTGCCCAGCGGCTCGGGGTAATCCAGCGTCACACCCCGCAGATCCGAGGAAATTGCCAGGCGTTGCTGCGGCAGCGGAGCGGTGCCGCCGTCGCCCGCAGGCAGCTGAATCACGTCCAACCGAGCCAGGTAGTCAATTTCACCCTCGGCTCGACGCAACAGCCCCTTCACGAACCCACTTTGCCTGGGCCAGTCGCGTAGCGCCTGCATGCCAGTCTTCCCGGTAAGTTCGACGACAGTCGCGGTACCCCGCACCGCATCGGTCTCACTCCTCAGCGCAACAGATACCGGACGCTCAAAGAGGGTTGCAGTCAAGGCTTCTCCCTGCAGGCCAGTCTGGGTATTGAACCGCAGGTGCCCTCCCAGCTGTGAAAAGTTCAAATCGAACTCCGGCATGAACAGGGAATTGTCGAACAGCTCCAGACTGACATCGACCTGAGGGATGATGTCGGTCTGACCCAACGGAATCCGCAGTTCCAGATTCAACCCGACATCTCCCGTGGCCTGCCAGCTGGCGAGATAGCTTCCGAAACCACGTGTCACCGGCGTCTCCTGCAGGTAGCGAAGCCCCTGCTGCGCCAGCCCTCTGCCCCGCCCGGTCACGTTGAGCCAGCTGCTGACAGCATCGGGCCCGGGCCGGATGGAGGCCGTGGTCGCATCGAAACCGATATCCAGGGACTCGCCGGACTGTATCTGGATATCAACATTGCGATCACTGATCACCACATGCCCGAGCAGATTTTCCAGTGCCGGCCACTGCGAATCGAAAAGCAACGTGCCACCGTCGACGTTGTAATACATCTGCAGAGTCTTCTCCTCGGGGGCCGAGCCCGGCAAAACCGAACCCCGGAAGATCACCCCGCTCTGCGTAGCGTTGCCGCCCAAGATTGCACCGTCCAACCAATTCATCACGTTGCGCAAATTGTCCTGCACGGCCGGCCCTCGGGGCAGGTACAGCGACTTCTTGCCGACATCCGCTTGCAGAGCACCCACCATCAACTCCAAGGTGGAAGTCAGCTCGTCGGCAGCTGTCCTGCGAAATTCCGTGGCGAACTGCGCCCGGCCGTCAATCATGTCGGACCGCGCCACGATGGCACTGCTGGCCAGCCGCAAGTGCTGCCCGTCTGATATATCCAGGGAGAAATTCACGCGGCCATTTACATAGTCGTAAGCCCAAGCGTCATTGAACAACTGAGGCAGCTGGATCATGAAGCGCGACGAATCCACCTCTACCATGCCGACGAGCTTGCGAGCGGCCGCATCGAAGGTGAGCTGCGCATAGCCATCGACACCCCACAGCGCGGGGGCAGCTCCGCGGTCACTGAAACTGACGTCATCAAGATTGGCGGACATGGTCAACTTTCCGCGCGCTTCCTGCGCTCTCATTTCTGGAACTTGCGGTTGCTCCGACCACAACAAATCCAGATTGCGAAGTTCGCCACGGGGATTGTGCTCGGAAAGCTGAATGTCGGCTGCAGGATTGAGCACATCGAGCTGGTTGATAAGCCCCGTCGCAATACCCAGATTGAAGGAGTCGGCCAACAATTGCATAGAGTCTTCCGGGGAGTAGGAGACATACAAATCGCTCTCGCGCCAACGCAGCGCGTCCCACTGAAAACTCAGGTCGTTCAGCCATAGTTCCCAAGAGTGAGTTGACTGATCGGAAGAGTTCGTCCCAGAGTTGCGGCGCACGAAAAATTGCGTCTCGACGCTGGTGAGGGCAACGGCGGTGGGTTCGACACCCGCCGGCTGCTGTATCGGGCTCAGCAACACACGCCCCAGACTGACATCACCCTGCACCGCGTCTAGTACGCCATCGTTGAATTGCAGCCACAATTCGGCGCCACCGTCGAGCGTCTGCAGATCGAGCGCGTCGGCATAGCGCCCGGCAACCAGGTCCGAATAATCATCTTGCGGAACTCGCACGTAGACTTCGCCAGACAGCGTCTTGACACTGTTGCCCGACAATTCGGCGGCAATACTCAACGTGGAGTCGGACGTCCCTTGCAGAATATCCAGGTAGAGAAAATGCTGAGCGCCACGATTGCGCATCTGCAAATGGCTGCGCTCGAACACCGCGCTGCGTCCATCACGGCGCTGTAGGGTGAATGTCACATTGCTGAGGCTCAGCTCTTGGAAGCGGGAAACCATCTCCAACAACTGATCCGGCGTCAGCCCGGGAGCTGCCGACATAGCAAAGCCCTGCAGCTGCCAGCGCCCATCGTCGAGTTCGATGACGGTAAACTCAGGCCCCTGTAGATCCACGTTACGCAAAACCACTTGTCTGGCGAGCACGCTGGCCAGCACATCCACTTCAAGGGAGAGTGTATCAATCAGCAGCGCGTGGCCGGAATCAAGGCGAGACAAAGGGGAGATGAGGACTTGTTGCAGAGAGAGTAGCGGGTTGAGGCCATTCCAGCTGCCACTCAACGACCCGATGCGGACCTGCTGGCCGATTGCCGCTTCGAGCCGGGATTCAACGTCGGCGCGATAATTTACCGCGTAGGGCAGCAGTTGCCGCCCCAGACTGACATAGACAGCCAGCAGCAACAGCATCACCACGCAAGTGGTCAGCAGCGACGAAAGCGTCTTTTTCAGCAGGTTGGCTATCATTGTGGCTTAAGGTGCTAATTTTCACGGGCGATTCACGAGTTGGCGTTAAAATAACACCACGTCGAACTGCTCCTGAGTATACATGGGTTCCACCTCAAACCTGACCGTCTTGCCGATTAATTCTTCCAGATCGGCAAGGGTGCTGGACTCTTCATCCAGCAATCTGTCAACGACACCCTGCGATGCCATGACGAGAATGACATCGTTCTCGTAGACTCTCGCAACCCGCAGTATCTCCCGGAATATTTCGTAACAAATGGTCTCCGCCGTTTTCTGTCGACCGCGCCCCTTGCAAACAACACATTCGCTGCACAGCGACTGTTCGAGACTCTCGCGCGTACGCTTGCGCGTCATTTCCACCAGACCAAGTTCGGACAAGCCCGTGATCGTGGTGCGCGCATGATCCTTCTCCAGCGCCTTGGCGAGCGTCCGCAGCACCTGTCGCTGATGTTCCGGATCCACCATGTCGATGAAATCCAGAATTATGATTCCACCAAGATTGCGCACCCGCAATTGCCTCGCGATGGAAGTGGCCGCCTCGAGATTGGTCTTGAGCACCGTCTCCGCGTGATTCTTGCTGCCGAGATAAGCGCCAGTATTGACATCTACCGTGGTCATAGCCTCAGTCTGATCGATAACGAGATCACCTCCGGACTTGAGCTTGACCTGACGTCCCAGCGCCTTGTTGATCTCATCGTCGATGCCATAGAGGTCGAACACTGGACGCTCGCCGGTATACAACTCCAGCTTGTTGCTGAAATCGGGAATGAAATCTTCAATGAAGCGCGCGATCTCCTCGTACGCGGATTGCGTATCGACACGGATTTTCTCGATGCGCGGCGTAATCAGATCGCGCATGGCACGCATGTACAAAGGCACATCCCGGTGCAGGACCCGCACCTCGCGATTTACGCCGATGCGACGCTCCACGGCACTCCAGAGTTTCTTCAGGAAGCGGATATCTTCAATGAAATCCTCGGCGCTGCAACCTTCGGCGGCGGTGCGGATAATGAAGCCTCCCTGCCCCTGCATGTCCTCCTGAGCAATGCACTCGTCGAGAGCCGTCAGTAGACGCGCACGCTCCTCCTCGTCTTCGAGACGCTGAGAAATTCCCATGTGCGGACTGCGCGGGAGATACACCAGATGTCTGGAGGGCAGTGTCAAGTGAGTGGTTAATCTGGCACCCTTGGTGCTGATGGGATCCTTGGCTACCTGCACCACAATCATCTGACCTTCGCGAACCAGATTCTGGATCGGGGGCGGCGGGTCCTCCCGTACCTCGAAGCCATTCGGACCAACCGGGGCGATATCGGCATTGTGAATGAAGGCCGCGCGCTCCAGTCCGATGTCGACAAACGCGGCCTCCATGCCGGGCATCACCCTGACGATCTTGCCCAGATAGATATCACCAACATGCCCCTTGCTGTGCGGACGCTCGATGAATATTTCCTGCAGGAGCCCGTTTTCTATCAGCGCCACCCGCGTCTCCATGGGTGTCACGTTTATGAGAATTTCTTCACTCATTGATGAGCGCTCCTTCTGCTGCAGCGGACAGGCCAGTGCTTACCCCGAAAATCGCCAGCAGTTCGGCTGTTTCATAGAGTGGCAAGCCCACCACCCCGGTGTAACTGCCAGTCATCGCACTGATAAACAACGCCCCCAGCCCCTGAATGGCGTAGGCGCCGGCCTTGCCTTGCGGTTCGCCGCCGGACCAGTAGCGCTCGCAGTCCTGAGCAGACAACTGCCTGAAGGTGACGGTGGTGGTGGACATGCGCACTTCCTGACGCTGTAAATCGCACAGCGCCACGGCCGAATAGACGCGGTGTTCGCGACCGCTGAGCAACTGCCACATCCTGAACGCATCCGCCTTGTCGAGCGGTTTGCCCAGGATGTGGTCATCACAGACCACGATGGTGTCGGCGCCCAATACCGGCCAGAGTTGGTGTTGCGCGTTTGACTGACGGGAATGGGAATTGACAACAGACAGGGCCTTTTCGAGCGCCAGCCGCTGCACGAGGGCAGTGGCAGGTTCATGCGGGTGAGCTTCCTCACTCACGGTGTGATCGGCGATTTCGTAGCGCACGCCGATCTGTTCCAGCAATTCCCTGCGACGCGGTGAGGCCGAGGCCAAAACGACCCCTGTAAATCGGTCTGACATAACATACCTTCTGCAAGCGGAAACTGTCCTTACTGACGCACTGGCTTATTTGACACTGAAACCGCGCCGCATCTGCCTCAGCAACAGGAAGAGCCATGGCCAGATGAAAGCGCTGGACAACGCCCCCAGCAGAAACAGCAGATTGGTGTTCACCGCCTGCTCGGCGGCGATTTTCATCCAGTGCGTCATCATCAGATGCAGGCCGATCAGAGCCAGTACCACGCCGCTCTGCTGCACCGATGAAAACATCCTCAGGCGCTGATGCAGACTCAGTGTGATGTAAGCGATGATGGCAAATGCGAGAGCGTTCAAGCCAAGCAGCGAGCCATCCATAATATCCATCAGCAGACCGGCGACCCAGGCAAAGCCAATACCGACGCGGTAAGGAAGAGCCATTCCCCAATAGATGAGCACCATGACCACCCATTGCGGTCGGTAATTCATGGCCCATTCCGGGAACGGCACGATAGCGAGCAGATAGGCTACCAGAAAAGTCAGGATCACCACCCAGAAGGCATTGGCGCGTGGTTCCATTTCTATTCCTGTCCTGTGGCTGCGGGAGGGGGGCCAACAAACTGGTCCGTTGCCACCCAGGCGGGCGCAGCGCTGTTCTGCAACTGGGCATCTATATCGTTCTGGGCCAGATCCAGGAGCATGACATGACGGGTTCGATCCATCTGCGCGAGGGGTCTGGCTTTGATCGTGGCGAAGGGTTGCCCGCGGTCATGCACCACGCTCGTCACCTGAGCGACCGGGTAATCCTTGGGGAAACGCTGCCCAAGGCCGGAGCTGACCAGCAGGTCGCCCACCACGATATCCGAGGTATCGGGCACGTATTCGAGCTCCAGTTCGGGAATTTCGCTGCGACTGCCACGGGCAATCACACGTTCACCGCTGCGGTTGACCTGAACGGGCGTGCCATGCCGGGAATCGGTGATCAACATGACCCAGCTGGTGAAGGGCAGCACTTCAACTACCTGCCCCATCAACCCGTGGGCATCCAGCAGCGCTTGTCCGAGTTCGACGCCATGCTGCTCGCCGCGATTGATGAGCACGCGCCGAGACCCGGGGTCAGAGGAAATGTTGATGATTTCGGCGGTCAGAATGTTGCCACTGACAGCGGCCGAGGCTTCCTGTAATGCGCGCAGACGACTGTTTTCCGTGGCCAGACCGGCTACCAACTGCAATTCCCGCTGTGCGAACAGCAGCTCTTCACGCAGGCGGGCGTTCTCCTCGATGAGATCACCGTGGGAGACAAACACGTCGTCGATCCAGTAAGAGACGCGAGTGGGAATATCGGCAACCCAGTAGACCGGGGCCGTCAGGAAGCCAAGGCTGTAGCGAACTCTGTCAAGATAGTCGAAGCGGCTATCAACGAACATGACAGCCACCGAAAGGACGACGAACGCAGCGACGCGGTATTCCAGCGATACGCCTTTGATGAATAGAGTCTTGATGTTGAAACCTCTAACGGGTTATTCAATGGTCAACGAATCCATGTCACTCAGGTCCATCAATTCCATTGCTTTACCACCTCCCCTCGCCACGCAGGTCAACGGATCCTCTGCCACGATGACGGGCAAACCCGTCTCCTCAGACAGCAGTTTGTCCAGATCCTTGAGTAGCGCTCCACCACCGGTCAACACCATGCCACTCTCGGCAATGTCAGAGGCCAGTTCGGGCGGAGATTGTTCCAAAGCACTCTTCACCGCCTGCACGATGGCAGACAGAGTTTCCTGGAGAGCTTCCAGAATTTCATCACTGTTCAACGTAAAACTGCGCGGCACGCCTTCGGCCAGGTTGCGACCACGCACATCAATCTCGCGCAGCACTCCGGAAGACGGGAACGCACAACCGATTTCCTTCTTGATGCGCTCGGCCGTGGCATCGCCGATCAGACTGCCGTAGTTCCTGCGCACGTGAGTAATGATGGCCTCGTCGAAGCGATCACCACCCACACGAACAGACTCCGCATAGACGATGCCGTTCAGGGAGATAATGGCAATCTCGGTGGTCCCGCCACCGATGTCCACCACCATGGAACCACTGGCCTTGTCGACCGGCAGTCCTGCTCCGATAGCCGCCGCCATGGGCTCTTCCATCAGACGGACCTCGCGGGCTCCGGCGCTGACCACGGATTCACGAATGGCGCGACGCTCCACCTGAGTGGACTTGCATGGCACACACACCAGAACGCGGGGGCTGGGCGGGAAGAAACTGTTTTCATGAACTTTGCTGATGAAGTGCTGCAGCATTTTCTCGGTCACCTGAAAGTCGGCAATTACGCCGTCCTTCATGGGACGAATGGCGGTGATATTGCCTGGAGTCCTGCCCAGCATACGCTTGGCATCGGTACCCACCGCAGTGACAACTTTCTGGCCGTTGTGAGTCCGAATGGCCACCACTGATGGCTCATTCAAAACAATGCCCTGGCCACGCACATAGATCAACGTGTTGGCGGTACCCAGGTCTATCGCAAGATCGTTGGAGAACATTCCCCGGAATTTTTTAAACATCGACGTTTGGTTAACCTCAAAATAGGAACCCCCCTGGCCTCAGGGCAAGCAGCTGACCATAGACTTGAAACAAGTATTCAGCTGACGCGCTTGATTTCGTGCAAGGGGTTGGATAAATCGGTGGAAGCGCGCGGCAGGCTGGTTATTTGCCGGCAATTCCTGAAACTGTTGCCCTAGACCGGTGTCTTTCCCGTATAATCACGGCTTCTCCGGCGAATAGACACGCACTCTAACAACGGCAAGGATAGAGGGCAATAGTCAGCTTTGATAAATGCCAAAAAACGGGCATTGCCGCACAATTCGGGGCCGGAACCCTTGTTGACAAGACTCGTGACTGCACTTGCGTATTTGGAGATTGTGAATGGCTTTAGAGAAATCAGACGTCGAAAAAATAGCCCATCTGGCACGTCTGCATATTGACGCTACCGAAGCGCAGGAAGTGGCCAACCGCATTTCCTCCATCCTCGACCTGATCGACCAGATGCAGAGCGTTGAGACTCGCAATGTCGCCCCCCTTGCACACCCGTTCGATGCAGTGCAGAGACTGCGCCCGGATGTCGTCACGGAAAAAAATGAGCGTGAGTATCTGCAAAAAATTGCGCCCTCTGTTCAGAAAGGTCTCTATCTGGTGCCTAAAGTCATTGAGTAAAACTCATTGAATAACAGCCCCGGCACCTGACCATATTTCGGATCAACAAGCAACGCTACCAAGAATCACTACATCCAGACCAAGGACACACAAGCATGTCTCGCAGAACAGTCGCCGAACTCTCGCGCTCGCTGGCCCGGGGAGAATTTTCCAGCACGGAACTGACCCGTGACTATCTCAGCCGCATCAAGCAGTTCAATGGCGTCTATAACGCATACATTACAGTCACCGAAGAGCTGGCACTGGCGCAGGCTACGGCGGCAGATCAGCGCAGGGCGCGCGGCGAACACGGTCCGCTCACCGGCATCCCCATCGCTCACAAAGACATCTTCTGTATGCAGGATGTGCGCACCACCTGCGCCTCGAAGATGCTGTCGAATTTCATCTCTCCGTATAACGCCACCGTTGTCGAACGGCTCAATGCGGCCGGAACGGTGACTCTGGGCAAGACCAATATGGACGAGTTCGCCATGGGCTCCTCCAACGAGACCAGTTTCTTCGGCGCAGTCCGCAACCCGTGGGATCCCGAGCGCGTCCCCGGCGGCTCATCCGGCGGTTCGGCAGCTGCGGTAGCGGCCGACTTGTGCGCGATTGCCACTGGCACCGACACGGGCGGCTCGATCCGTCAGCCAGCGGCATTCTGCGGCATCACCGGTTTCAAACCGAGCTACGGCCGCATCTCCCGCTGGGGCATGATCGCCTTCGCATCGAGTCTGGACCAGGCCGGCCCCATCAGCAAGAGTGCAGAAGATGCCGCGTTGATGATGAACGCGATCGCCGGCCCGGACAGCAAGGACTCAACCTGTGTGGATGTCGCCGCACCGGACTACATGGCAACACTGAACGATTCACTGCAGGGCCTGCGCATCGGCGTGCCGCGTCAGCATCTGGCGGAAGGCCTCGGCGCTGAAGTCGAGTCCGCACTGCAAGCTGCGCTGAAAGTCTTCGAGAGCCTCGGTGCTACCATCAAGGAAGTCGACCTGCCGAACAGCCATCTGTCAGTTTCCGCTTACTACGTCATCGCCCCTGCCGAGGCCTCCGCGAATCTGTCCCGCTTCGACGGCGTCCGCTATGGCTACCGTTGTGCCGACCCGGTCAATCTGGAAGACATGTACAAACGCAGCCGCAGCGAAGGTTTTGGCAGCGAGGTCAAGCGCCGTATCATGATCGGCACCTATGCGCTGTCAGCTGGGTTCTACGACGCCTACTACATCAAGGCGCAGCAGATCCGCCGCCTGATCAAGCAGGATTTCGACAATGCTTTCAAGGACGTGGATGTCATCATCGGGCCGACCACACCCCATACGGCCTTCAAGCTCGGCGAGAAGAACAGCGACCCGGTGACCATGTATCTGGAAGACATTTACACCATCGCGGTCAATTTGGCCGGACTGCCGGGCATGTCCATCCCCGCTGGCTCGCACAAGGGCCTGCCCATCGGCATTCAGCTGGTCGGCAAGGATTTCGACGAGGCCCGCCTGCTCAACGTCGCTCATCAGTATCAGCAAAACACGGACTGGCATCTGCAAAGGCCGGAGGTATAAGTCATGGTCTGGGAAACAGTCATCGGTCTGGAAGTACACGTACAACTGGACACCAAGAGCAAGCTCTTCTCCGGCAGCAGCACCACGTTCGGTGCCGAGCCCAACACTCAGGCCGGCATCTATGATCTGGCCATGCCGGGTACGCTGCCGGTCTTCAATGAAGCGGTACTGCGAATGGCGGTGAAATTCGGACTGGCCATCGACGCCGAGATCGGCCGCCGCTCGGTCTTCGACCGCAAGAACTATTTCTATCCGGACCTGCCGAAGGGCTATCAGGTCACTCAGCTCGCCTTCCCCACCGTGGGCAAAGGCAGCCTGCAGATCACACTTGAGGACGGCAGCGAGAAAGTCATCGGCATCACGCGTGCGCACATCGAGGAAGATGCGGGCAAGTCGCTGCACGAAGACTTCCAGGGCCTGACTGGTATCGACCTGAACCGTGCGGGCACCGCCTTGCTGGAGATCGTCTCCGAGCCGGAGCTGCGCAATGCGAAAGAGGCTGTGGCGTATCTGAAGAAACTGCACGCCATCATCCTTTACCTCGGCATCTCTGACGGCAACATGGCGCAGGGCTCCATGCGCTGCGACGCCAACGTCTCCGTACGCCAGCTGGGCGCGAAAGAGTTCGGCACCCGCACCGAGATCAAGAACATCAACTCCTTCCGTTTCGTGGAAAGAGCCATCAATCATGAAGTGCAGCGCCAGATCGAGATAATTGAAGATGGTGGCCGCATCATTCAGGAAACCCGCCTGTATGATGCGGACAAGGACGAGACTCGCTCCATGCGCAGCAAGGAAGTGGCGAACGACTACCGTTACTTCCCGGAGCCGGATCTGCTGCCGGTCGTGATCGACGAGGCCTATATCGAGGCCGTGCGCGCCGAGTTGCCGGAGCTGCCGAACGCCAAACGTGCCCGCTTCGTGAACCAGTATGGGCTGAGTGAGTACGACGCTGGCGTGCTCGCCAGCAGCCGGGTGATGGGCAATTTCTACGAAGAAGTCGTGAAGATTTGTGGCGACGCGAAGCTGTCCGCCAACTGGGTGACCGTGGACCTGCAGGGGCTGCTGAACAAGAGCGATCTGGATATCAGCCAGTCCCCCGTGAGTGCGGCCCGCCTCGGCGCCCTCATCGGCCGCATCAAGGACCAGACCATTTCCAGCAAGATAGCCAAGACCGTGTTCGAGGCGATGCTCGGCAACGAGCAGTCCGTCGACGAGATCATCGAGAGTCAGGGACTGAAGCAGGTCACCGACTCCGGCGCCATCGAAAAGCTGGTGGATGAGGTGATCGCCGCGAATCCCGAGCAGGTCGCCCAGTATCGTGCCGGCAAGGAGAAAGTATTCGCGTTCTTTATCGGTCAGGCGATGAAGGTGTCGAAAGGCAAAGCCAACCCCGACCAACTCAATGCCCTGTTGCTGCAGAAGCTCAAAGGCTGAACCCACCGAATTGCTATAAATACTGTCGAGTCAAACTCTCATGATTCAAGAAAAGAAAACCGGCGCGGCACGTACGCAGCCCGCCGTCACGGACGAATTCTGGACAGATGAACGCGTGCAGAGTTTCCTGGAGATGCAGCCGCCCGAGGGAATGCCGACAGACTACAACGTCTTGTTGAAAGCTTATCGTGGCATGCTGCCCGATACTTTCGAGCGCTTCATCAATTACTTCATCGATGCTGGCCGCGACATCAATGTGCGCCTTGAAGATGGCAGCACCTTTCTCGATCACGTCTCACGACACAGAAAGTCTGTGGAATATGCGCGCCTGCTGGAAGAAGCGGGAGCAACGAGATCCCGTCCCGCATAACCCTGTGGGAGCTTGCCTGCAAGCGATTGCGTGTTAACGGCGATATTCACCCCAGAATCAATCGCTTGCAGGCAAGCTCCCACAAAAATCATCAGCGGCGCGGGCGACCACGACCGCTGTCTGATCGACCACGGTCTCCACCCCTGCTGTCTCCAGTCTTTGGCGGCGCCGTGAAACGCGTCGGCCTTGTGAACGGAGGTGGAGGCGTCAGCAGCATGTCATCGGGGCGGATGCAGGCCAGTTTGTGACCCAGCTTCTCCTCTATGTTGGGTAGCAGGAACGAGTCTTCCTCGCACGCAAAGCTGATCGACGTTCCCACATTGCCCGCCCGGCCTGTACGGCCGATGCGGTGTACATAGTCTTCCGCCTCTTCGGGCAGACTGTAATTGATCACATGCGTCACGTCGTCGATGTGCAGGCCACGTCCCGCCACATCTGTCGCCACCAGCACCTGCAGCTTGCCTTCCCGGAAGGCTTCCAGAGTCTGCACCCGTTTGTTCTGTGCTACCTCACCTGAGAGCAGCCCGCAATTGATGCCGTTGCGATAGAGGTTATCGGCCAGTTTGCGCACCTGATCGCGACGGTTGTTGAAGACGATGATCTTGTCCGCACCGGCCGAATTGATGATGTTGTACAGCAGCTTGTACTTGTCCTCGCTGGTCACCAGATAGACGATCTGATCGATCGTGTCCGTGGCCACCTGCGTGGGCTCGATCTCGATCATGATCGGGTCCATCGCCCAGCGCTTGGTCAGTTCCAGGATTTCCGGCGTGAAGGTAGCGCTGA
Source organism: Gammaproteobacteria bacterium (assembly GCA_030645995.1). GTDB lineage: Bacteria > Pseudomonadota > Gammaproteobacteria > Pseudomonadales > Pseudohongiellaceae > UBA5078. The sequence continues at coordinate 12,830 of JAUSMU010000248.1, forward strand.
ACAGCAGCGTCTGACGACACTCTTTCGCAGGCGTACGGGCAACCACAGCACGCACCTGAGGAATGAAGCCCATGTCGAGCATGCGGTCTGCCTCGTCGATCACCATCAGCTCGACCAGCCCGAGATACAGCTGATCATTCTGCACGAAGTCGATCAGGCGGCCGGGCGTTGCCACGACAATGTCCACCGGGCGGCGGTCAACCGCACGCAGTTGCTTCTGATAATCCTCACCACCTACCAGCGTCACGATGTGCAGATCAGAGTATTTGCAGAGATTCTGCGCATCGTTGGCGATCTGAATCACCAGTTCGCGGGTCGGCGCAATGATGAGCGCGCGCGGCTCACCGATATAACGCTGTTCTTGCACGGGATTAGTGAGCAGGTCATTGATGATCGTGATCAGGAAGGCGGCCGTCTTGCCTGTGCCTGTCTGTGCCCTTCCGGTGACGTCGTGTCCCTGGAGGGTAAATTTCAGGCTCTCTGCCTGGATGGGGGTGCAATACTGGAATCCGAGATCTGCTATCGCCTTTCTGAGTGGGTCAACCAGATCAAAGGCTGCAAATTTCAGCCTCTGGTCGCTTATTTCATTATCCATAGGGAACTACGCCGCTGGCCTTGGGCCTGTTGAAAATACCCTCGCAAGGGTTCCTGTCAGTTCTGAATTTACTTATAAATCTGTCACTTATATGTCGTTGCGCTGAACGCGCAGGAATCATAGCTGCCAAGCGCCGGAACATCAATAGTGGCCACTCACCTGATCAGCCTTCGCCGGGCCTGCAATCGACTCTCCTTCAAGCCTCGGACAACCCACCAAACGCAGCTAGAAGTGACTTCATGAGACGCGACACCTCCAGGCTCATGATCGCGAAATCCTGATCGAACTGCTGCGCCTCGCTCTCCGCATCCGCGTCCTGTGCCCGCTCCAAAATCATGTCTTCGAACTTCAGGCGCGTGACCGTCAGGTCTGCGGCAATCACACAGCTCAGCGTGTCATTCCAGAGCACTCCCAGCTTCTTCACCTGTTTGCCCGCCAGCAGATGCGCCTTGATCTCGTCGCTGCCCAGATCCTGCCCCTTGCAGCGGATCACATTGCTGTCTTCCAGCGGATTGAACAGCTCGCAGTCCTGATTGATGACGAACTGCTCGGTGGCCTTCTGCTTCTCCAGCCAGCGGGTCATGATATCGCACGGCGCATGCTGCACATCGGGCAATGCGATGGGCAGAGAACCGATACTGTCCCGTAGCAACGTGGCCAGGTCTTCTGCCACACTGGCGCTACTGGTGTTGATGATCAGGAGATTGTCCTGCAGCGCCAGATACGCATGAATTCTGCGCGTGCGCGAAAACGCTCTGGGCAACAGCGCGGCAATGACATCATCCTTGAGCTGAGCCTTCTCTTTGCGGCTGATCTTGCGGGCCTGCTTCTGCTCGATCTCGGCAACCTTTTCGGCCAGCGCATCGTTGACGACCGAGGCGGGCAGCAGCTTCTCGTCCTTGCGCGCGCAGAACATGATGCAATCGCCAACAGCATGTGTGAGCGCTTCATGGTCACCACCGATGGGGCTCACCCAACCCGTGCGCGTGCGGTCAAAAGTGGTGCCGGAGCGAAAGGCGTGCTCCGCGAGCTTTTCTTCGAGAGCCTCAGCGCTCAGATCAAAAGGGGCAGTGAAGCGATAGAAGCGGATATTCTTGAACCACATGGAGAGTTTCCAGAAATTGTCAGTGTCGGCGCGGCCATCAAAGCTGATGGCGCAAAGTCAGGGGCGCGATTCTAGACCAACGTCGTCATCACTCCTAGCTCTGCCTTGTCTGAATTGCCTCATGTTCTCTTATGCGCAACCCCACAAACCGCGCACTCAGGGTCTCGCGGCAGCCGCATTTCCCGCCATTGCATGGTCCGGGCATCCAGTAGCAACAGACGACCAGTCAACGACTTGCCAACTCCGGAGATCATCTTGATAGCCTCCATCGCCTGCACCGAGCCGATGATGCCAACGACTGGCGCCATGACACCATTGCGGGAGCAGGTTGCCTGCTCATCATCGCCGAGACGGTACAGGCACTGATAACAGGGGCTGCTCTCTTCCCTGCTGTCGAAAACCGCCACCTGCCCTTCCATGCGGATGGCCGCGCCGGAGACCAGAGGCACATGGTGCCGCACGCAGGCCTTGTTCAGAGCGAAGCGCGTCGTGAAATTGTCACAAGCATCGACCACCAGCGTGGCCGTCGGCACCAGCGCGTCGAGATCCTCGTCTGTGAGTCTTTTCTGCAGAGGGGTGATACGTACATCTGGGTTGAGATTGCGCAGCGTCTCTTGTGCGGACAGCACCTTGGCCTGCCCGAGAGACTGCTGACCGTGGGCGATCTGACGCTGCAGATTGGTGATTTCCACAGTGTCGTCATCGGCGATGATGAGATGCCCGACGCCTGCAGCGGCGAGATACATTGCCGCAGGGCACCCAAGGCCGCCCATGCCAACTATCAGCACTGTGGCATCCAGCAACTTCTGCTGCCCGGCAACATCCATTTCCGGCAACATGATCTGGCGGCTGTAGCGAAGCAGTTCCTCGTCGCGCATTTAATCATCCCTCGTGGATGCACCGCACTCAGCTATTCTGAGAGGGATTCCACTTCAGCCACTCTTCAGTGAAGTAGCTCACGCACTGATTGGCGACCAGCTCTTCGTTGAATTGATTCTGCGACACAGTGGCAATGGTGCCATTCTCCCAGAGCAGCGCGTGGACGCCGACTGGCGTGTTTCCCCAGTATTCCACTCGGGATGTGTAAGCCACCAGATCTCCAGCAACGGTTGCCTGCACTCTGCAGATCAATGAGTCGCGAGCGGCCACGCGGCGGTACACGCCTGCCGACTCCAGGCCTGCCTCGAAAAGCTTCTGCATGTTCAGTCGAAATTCCTTGGGATCACCTGCCAATCCAACCCAATCGGTGACCTCGGCATAGACATCAAACTGCGTGATGCCATCCAGCGCCAGGCCATTCCCACGCGGATATACCTGTGCCTGGGAATGCCCGGACACAACAACAGACAACAATAAGCTAAAAAGCACGGCGCAGCGGTGGGTATTCAAAATCGTCACTTCAGGTCTCCTGGATGTGAACACTGTACTGGCAAACGCAATCACTCTTTCGTGGACTGCTCCTTCACGGCGGCGAATTCTGCGCTGTTTTCGCCGA
>JAUSMU010000262.1 GCA_030645995.1 Gammaproteobacteria bacterium
TCTAGACACGCTGGAGCGCGTGCGCAAAGCGGGGATGAAAGTCTGCGCAGGGGGCATCGTCGGAATGGGTGAGAGCGCTGAAGACCGCGTCGGCCTGCTGCAGGAGCTGGCCAACATGCCTGAGCATCCCGAGAGCGTGCCGATCAACATGCTGGTGAAGGTCAAGGGCACGCCGTTGCAGGATGTCGAGAATCTCGACCCATTTGAGTTCATTCGCACGATAGCCGTCACGCGCATCCTCATGCCGCGCTCCTATGTCCGGCTGTCCGCAGGACGTCAGTCCATGAATGAGCAGATGCAGGCGCTGTGTTTCCTGGCTGGTGCGAACTCCATCTTCTACGGAGAGAAGTTGCTGACGACGCCGCTGCCGGAGGAAAGTGCCGATCTCGCACTGTTTGCGAAGCTGGGGCTGCAGCCTGAGCAGTTGCATGTGCAGGAGTCTCCCAAGCAGAAGCCCCCTCGCGAGCCGAATCCGTTGTTCTATCCGGCGCAGCAGAATGCGGTCACCGAGGCAGTGAATTGAGCACACTACTGCCATTCCTGGAGGAGCAGTTGCGCGCTCGTGAAAGAGCTGGGCTCATGCGTCGTCGAGTGGCGCGCGACGGGGCGCAACAGCCAGAACAGGAGGTGGAGGGGCGAGGACTGCTGTCCTTCTGCAGCAATGATTACCTGGGCCTCGCGAATCATCCGCAGGTCCGCGCCGCGTTCAAAGATGCGGTCGATCGTTACGGGCTTGGCAGCGGGGGCTCACATCTGGTGACTGGTCATTCCCGCGCTCATCAGGCCTTGGAGGAGGAGCTGGCGGATTTCATGGGGCGGGATTGTGCGCTGGTGTTTTCCACCGGCTACATGGCCAACACCGGAATCATCAATGCGCTGATGGATACCGGCGGGCTGGTGCTGCAAGATTCGCTCAACCACGCGTCGCTGCTGGACGGTGGCTGGCTGAGCAAGGCGGACTCCAGGCGCTACCCTCATTGTGACATGCCTGCACTGGAGGCCATGCTCGAAGCGAGCAAGGCAAACCGCCACCTGATCGTCAGCGAC
>JAUSMU010000263.1 GCA_030645995.1 Gammaproteobacteria bacterium
AGCACCACGGCGCACAGTAAAGACTCGATGGCGCCCAGCATGGCGATGGCCAGCGCGGCGGGCAACAAATCCTGCATGGCCTGCCAAGTCCATACCGGCGCGACCCCGCCCGGTCCCTCACGCAGCCACGGCCATTCGAAATAGGGCAGCACAGGAGGGATGCCCTGACCGCTGCTGCCGTCTGGCAGCAGGTAACTGAAGCGCGAGCCGATGGTGTCTACGGGCATGTCGGCCTGTGCGAACAATAATGCCGCGATGGCCGCCAGTGTGATGGCTGGCAGATGGGCCGGAATCGGTGTCTTCAGCTTCGGCCAGAGAATCATGATCGCCAGCGTCAGCGCGGCGACGGCGACGCTCGGCCAGTGCACATCACCGGCATGGGCGGCGAGCAGGCGAATCTTGTCGAGGAAGTGCTCGGGCATCTCGGCGATTGGCAGGCCGAACAGATCCTTGATCTGCAGCGTGACAATGACGACGGCGATGCCGCCCGTGAAGCCCAGCACCACCGACTCAGGGATGTACTGGATCAGCCGTCCCAGCCGCAGCAGGGCCATCGCCACCAGGATGACACCGGAGAGCATCGTCGCTACCAGCAGGCCACTGAGTCCGAAATTCTGCGCAATGGGGTAGAGTATCACCACAAAGGCGGCGGTCGGCCCCGACACACTGTAGCGCGAGCCGCCGCTCAGGGCGATCAGAAAGCCCGCGATGATCGCCGTGTAGAGGCCATATTGTGGCGCCACGCCACTGGCAATCGCCAGCGCCATGGCCAGCGGGATGGCGATGATGCCGACGGTGATGCCGGCCAGTGCATCCTTGTAAAAGCGTTGTGTGGAATAGGGTTCGGTGACGCAGCTCTCACGCAGTGCGTGTGCAAAGCGCAGAGAAAACAGATGACGGCGATGTGACATCGTGACGACTTCTCATTGAATGGACGACAACTTCCCGATTCTACGCCTGAGCAAGCGCCAGACATAGCCGGTTAACAGGCTTCAGTGACAAAGCATTGTCACTATTCTGACAGCAACACTATCCCGGTGATGGCCTCTCTGCCGCGTTCGAGGAAGACGAAGATATCTTCGAGTGCGTCGCCATTGAGGCTGGTGGCCATCACTGCGCCATTGCGCATGGTCGCACTCAGCGGCACTGTGTGGTCTGGGCTGCGGCCTTCGACGAGTCGCAATTCGCTGTTCTGCTCGATCTCGAATTCGTCGATGATGCGGCGGATGTCGATCTCATAGTCGTTGCGTGTGCGGCTGTAGTCCAGCGAGGCCAGGAACTGCTCTTCCGGCGGGGCGGCCTCCGGTTCCATGCTGTTCAGGAATACCTGCACCTGTTCGTCGAGCAGCACCAGCAGATCCCGATTGCTGCCGATACCACTGACCTTGGCAATAGCGGTCGGAATGGTGCGAGTGTCCTCCAGCGCTTCGGCTTGCTCACGAAACTCCATGGCTGAACTCAGCATGCCCAGCGCGGAGGGAAACTTCAGCGCCACGGTGAGCTGGCGCGCCGGACGCCGGGCGAAGCTCTGGCCCTCGTTGTGATAGACGAAGGCCTCCACGTTGATGCTGCCGGAGATGGCCAGCCACAGGAACAGGTCGCCGACCGACACTTCCTCCACGCGCCACAGCCACAGATCTTTGAGGCCATCCTCATTCTCGTCCTGCAGGAAGGTGGTGATGACATTGCCGCCGGAGCGCAGCACCTGCCGTGGCTGGGTGAAGTCCATGCCGTCGGCGTTGCCGCCAAACAGTGAGACCTTGCCGCCCTCGCGCAGCAGGAAATCGGCGATGCCGTCTCCATCCACGTCTTCGAGGGTTTCCTCGTGGGTCAGCGCCAGAATGCCGGTCAGGTTCGAGAAATCCAGCTGATCGATGTCGAAGCTGCCGAGGCGTTCGCGAATCTCCTGGCGGTCCACCGAGTAGGTCGGTGTCTGTGGAAAATAGTCATCGCCCTGGGCGCTGGCCAGAAAGACGTCGAAGCGTTCGTCGGTGGCGGAGAGCAGGTCCGGGTGGCCGTCGTTGTTAACGTCGCGCAACTCGATCAGAGGGATGCGCAGCGCTTGCCCGACGTCCCGTTCCAACGCCTGCCGCACGAACAGGTTGGTATTGATTTGCATGTCCGAGAGCACGCTCAAGGGTTGCTGGTAACTGCCATCGGCGTTGCGGATGTGCAGAAGCAATGTGCCAGCGCCCGGAATGATCAGGTCGTCCAGGCCGTCGTCGTTGATGTCGCGGGAGAAGTTCAGGCGATTGACGCCACCACCTGCGAAGCCACTCAGGCCGCTCAGCAGCTCGTTCGGCAAGCCGAATTGCCTGGCGTTCACTGGCCATTGCAGCACGCGCTGACCGTCGATCAGGGCCAGCAATGAGAATGTTGGCCGGCCCTGAGCGTCGGGATAGTTCTCGCTCAGCTCCCAACCGGCGCTGCGACCCGGTAGCTCGATTGCCGTGTCGGGCTGCGCGAAATCGAAGCCACTCTCTGCATCCTGAAAGTACAGGCTGACACGCTGCTTCGCCACTGTCAGCAGATCCTTGAGGCCATCCCGATCCGCATCCACCAGCAACAGCCGCTCGGTGTCGGGTGGTAGAGAAAACGCCTGGCTGCGATAACCGGGCAACGCGGCCCCCGCATCCTGACCGATCGCGCCGGACATCAGCAACCACCCCGCCAGCCCCACCACTTGTGGGAGCTTGCCCCGCAAGCGATTTTCAAATGCTGCTCTCATCATGGCGCCGACACCAATACAGTCACTGCCGTGGAGTGATACAGCAGCACATCCGGCCGCCCATCGTCATTGAGGTCTTCCACCGCAAAGCGCAGCACGCCGCGAGTCGGCACGTACTGCCAGAACGGCGCGTCGGCGAAGCGCAAGTTCGCGTCGATGGCCTTGGCGGCCAGCGTTCCCTCATTGGTCAGGTAGAGCGCGTCGCGGCGGCCATCGAGATCCAGATCGGTCTGCAGATGAATCTGCGAGGACAGACCCCGCACCGCATCCGCAGAGAAATTTTCCTCCAGGCTGAAGTCCGGGCGAGGGTTGAACAGCTGCCCGTCACTACCGCTCGCATAGAGCAACTGGGTGCGCACGATGCTGGCGTTGCGCACCGCGTTGACCACAGGAATCGTGTAGTAGCTCACGCTCAGTTGCGGCTTGCCGTCGTTGAGCAGATCGGTCACCGAGAGGTTCACGTCGTAGCCGGAGAACTTCATCACTTGATCCGGCTGTTGCAGGTTGAACTCGCCATTCCGGTTGAGGAAGAAGTGCACGTCGTATTCGTTGCCGTTGTCGATGCTGCGCAGCAGGTCGCTGAGGCCGTCGCCATTGAGATCGAGCAGGCGGATGTTGCCGCGCGTGTCGATGGAGCCTTGCCAGTCCGGTTTGGCTGCGAAGCCGCCGTCGGCGTTCTGACGCAGGATATTGACCTGCCCGTACAGATCGTTGCCAATATTCATGTAGACGATGTCGTCGGCAGCGTCGTCGTTCATGGCCACGCCGATGGCCGCTGGCAGAAAGAGACGTGTGTCGAGCAGGCTGGTCTGCTCGCCCTCGTTCCACTCGGCGAGAAAATTCTCAAAGGTTGTCGTGGTGCGAGCCCGCACACTCAGCACGATGCCTTCCCGCGCATTGAGGGCGATGCTGGTGTCGATGCGCGGGCCGCCGAGCGGCACCTCGGAGGGGGCGAGTTCTTCATTGATGGTGCTGAAGTGATGCTGCAGCGTGAAAGCTTCGTCCGCGCCGCCGAAGAACACGCCATAGCCTTCGCGGCCGGGCAGCAGCAGATCGATGTGGCCGTCGCCATTCATGTCACGCAGGTCTTCGAAGAACAACACGCGGCGGCGATCCGGGACCGAGGCCACCAGTTCCCA
>JAUSMU010000269.1 GCA_030645995.1 Gammaproteobacteria bacterium
CGGAACTGTTCGATGAAGGCAGCTACGGACGCGCCCGTCGCAGTGCCGACCTCTACGTATACCCGGTGTTCTATCCCCTGTCGCTGGACGACAGCACGCTGGTCGACTGGCAGGACTATCAGGGCTATGAGCTGTCCTATGGCAAGGCCGACTCCATCGGAACGCCCCTGAACCCGCGCGGCCCATTTGCCCGCTACTATCACTACGACGAGTCCCTCAACTTCAAACTGCTGGTCGGTGAGTACAACCGCTCGCTGTATGCTTATCTGAAGGTCGTCGACGACGAGCTGGTGTATCGCAGCGAAGAGAGCCTGAGCGTCCATCGCAACGACTTCCTGCAGATATCGCTGGTGACCCGCGAGAACCAGCTCAAGCGCTATGTCATCTCGCCGCGCGGAGCGGAATTCATCTATGCGTATGAGATCGGCGCTGACATTCGCGATCTCTCCGCACTTCGGCATGAGGACCGCATCGTTGGTCAGTGGTACGAAGTGCCCGGCGGCTATGAGGTCGAATTGCGTTTGCCCACCACCATGCTGGGCGAACAACTCGGTTTTGCAGTTTATGACGTGGACAACGAGGAGACGCGAGAGGTGTCTTCGGTCGTCGCCACCTCGGACGTCAACGACAGCGAGCGGCTGGGTTCTTTGCGCCGCCCCACTCCGGAGATCGACCGTATCGTAGAGGGCATGGGGCTCACCAACTCGCGCATACAGGTGATCGACCGTGGCGGGCGGATTTTGCTTAGCGTGGGCGATATTCAAACGGCAACCGGTCTTGTGCTGAGTCCCGAGCCGGGCGAGGAGCGCGTCAACAAGTACTGGAAGTTTATCGAAGACACAGTGCTGCTGCCGCTGTACTACCGCATTCTCACCAAACCCTCCAACGATTTCATCGATGAGCTCTATGCAGGTGGCACTGTGGAGGGCGCGCACATCGATTCGGCACTGGATGGGGAACCGCAGACGCAGTTCCGCACACTCGCTGATTCGCAGACGCGAATTCTGGAAGCCGCCTATCCGATTCTGGGCGACGGTGCCGTGCTCGGTGCGGTGATCGTCGATCAGAACATGAATGGCATCCGCACCTTCCGCAATCAGGCACTGGAAACACTCTTCAACACCATTCTCGGCGTGATGCT
>JAUSMU010000275.1 GCA_030645995.1 Gammaproteobacteria bacterium
CGCAGACAAAGAAAAAGGGGACGAAGATATAACTCTTCGTCCCCTTCGTTTGTTTGGGAGCACCAGACCCAACCTCCGGTGCTCCCCGTCAGAGCTTACTGCGTAGCCACTGAACGCTGTTTGGCCGCTTCACGCTGAGCCACGAGATCGTCATACCCGGCCTGATCGAGGTGAGTGACTGCAATCCAGGCGTGCGTCATCTCATCTGCGGTACGGCTACCTTCCACTACCCAGAAATCTGGATCGGGGTTGTTCGGGTTGTTGGCAGTGTTGTCGTACCACTGCTTGATCACCAGTACTGCGCCCGTTGGCAACAGTGGAGCAACATCCGGTGAATAAAGGTGGTTGTGGTGCCATGTGGCGCTCCAGTTGGAGATCTGGCTGATCTGCTCAGTACGTCCAGTCGCCGGGTAGAAGATCTCCAGAGACGCTTGACGCATACGCAGATGGCCGTGTGGCTGGAAGCTGTCGATACGCACGGGGTGGTCGAACGAGTGGAAGCCCTGGGTCATGGCAGTCCCATGCGGGGGAACAATCATCTCACCAGCGTTCAGTCTGTACAGCTTCAGATCCTGCTTGTACTTGGCCACTTCTTCGTAACCTTCCGGGTACAACCAGAGACCAATTTCTACGACGTTGTCTTCAATCATGGTGCCCGGAGCGGTCGCGCCCACACCGCCTGGGAACAGGTGAATATCCCAGCGCACGCGTGAGTTGGCTGGCAGGGTACGGCACACGCCTTCCGGCATCACTTCGCCCCACTTGCCCATCGCGTACTCGGTCAGCTGACCGTAGGGTTCGTATTCGCCGTCCTCATTGAGAACCTCCACATCGGAGTTGGCGTGATGCACTACAGCCTTGGCATTACCTGACGGCTTCACTTGAATCGCCTTGATGCAGCGGTCTGTATCCAGACCGGACATGACATAGGGACGGTGCCACATGTCATTACCCAGAGCAGGAACATCGATCGGAGAAGAGTCCAGAATCAGATCAGGTTGCCCCATCTCTGCGGCAAAGTTCCAATCATCTGCCGGTGGCAGATTCGCTACCGGGTGCGAACGGTCACCCCAATCACCTTCCGGTGCACCTTGCTGAACCCACGCAACGATGGTGTCGATCTCACTCTGCTCCAGTCTCCAGTCGCCTTGCAGCTTCTGGATGCCGATGCCGTGGTCGTAGGCGTAAGGGGGCATTTCGCGGTTTTCAACTCGGTACTGAATCAGCGGAGCCCAGGGACGGATCTGCTCATAATTGGTGAGTTGCATGGGGCCGACACCGCCTTCGCGGTGGCAGACGACACAGTTATCAGTGATGATCTGTGCAACGTGATCAGCGTAAGTGATCTTTTCCGCGTCAATAGACAGGGAAGTGGACTGCGCCTGAGCCTGGGCCGCTAGCCCCAGAGCAGCAAGGACGGTCAGGCCAAGTATGGCTTTGCCGGTGTTCTGTTTTTGTTTCCGAAACTGCTTTGATGTCATGATCCTCTCCTCGTTATTGGGTGAGCAGTTGCCGAAATGTAAATCCAGTTCCGGTGGACTGTCTACTTCGCCCAGGGCAAAAACACAACAGGTAGAAGATAGTTTGATTATGATCAAACAAATGGCACTTTGGTCCGCATCAAAGAGTACTGCGGCTGGAAATTTCTCTCGCACCTCCCACATAATCCGCCAGTGTTGAATCCGAGTTGCTGGTCTTGCAGCTCTTGATGATCGGTTGGCAGTCGTCGACCGGTCATATCGCTATTGCTTATTTTCCTTAGAAAGGGTACACAACTCCTCAGAAGCGGAATTACGTTTCGACCACTGCTCACCCAATTCGAGGAGAGAATAATGAGAACAATACAGTGTTGGAAGCAGACGCAGCGCACCGGCAAAGCCATACTTGGCTTGACCGTCCTTGCTGCTCTGGGGCTTGGCGCCCAGGCTCAGGCTCAGTCCACTTCCCTGTCAATCGACCAGGGTCAAGTGACTTATGCTGATCACGTTGCACAGATCATCACTGATAACTGTGTCGTCTGCCATCGCGAAGGCGGTGTTGGCCCCATGCAACTCACCAACTATGAGCAGGTCCGTCCCTGGGCTCCGCTGATTCAGTACCGAGTTGAAAACCGCGAAATGCCCCCTTACGCCTACGACCACGGCATCGGCATCCAGGAGCTGCAAGGCGACTGGAGACTGGAGCAGAGTGAGATCGACACCATTACCGCATGGGTGCAGCAAGGCGCACCGGAAGGTGATTGGGGTGACCGCTCGCACCCGGTCGCCGACCTGCCACCAGCAGATCAATGGACGTTCGCCGCTCAGTTCGGCGAGCCAAGTCTGATTCTGGACTCCGCGCCGATCGATGTCCCGGCGCTGGGTAATGACATGTGGCACCGTCCCTACGTCATGACTGGCCTGTCCACTGACCGTTGCATCAAGGCGATTCAAGTGAAGCCTGCTGGCAACGCCAAGGCGGTGGTGCATCACGCCAACTCCGACGTGGAAATCCTCAATGAGGATGGCGAGTACGAAGACTACGGTCAGCAGACCGAGTACGCGATGGGCAAATGGGGCGAAATCATGCCGGAAGGCGTGTGCCGTACCCTGCCAGCCAACTCACGCGTGCGCTGGGATATCCACCTGTTCCCAGGCGGTGTCGGCGCGACGGCTCCTGGCACCGTGATCGAAGACAATGTCGTAGAGATCGGTATCTGGCTGCATCCGGAAGGCTACGAAGAAGTGGCCAAGTACAAACAGGATCTGAAGCTTTACAGATTGGATTCAGGCGAGCTGATCGTTCCTCCGAATGGCACTGCCATGACTCAGGGCTTCCACTCGTTCGACCACCCTGTGCGTATCGACAGCTTCCAGCCACACGGCCACCTGCGTATGCGTCAAGCGTCTCTGGAGATCTTCTACCCGGCGACAGGGCGTACCGAGCAGATCAGCCAGGTGTCCAACTGGAGTGCCACCTGGCACCACAGCCACCTGTACGAGCCGGACGTCGCTCCGCTGCTGCCAACAGGTGCTGTAATGGTCATCAAGCAGTGGTATGACAACACCGCCAACAACCCGAACAATCCTGATCCGGATTTCTGGGTGGTAGGCGGCAGCCGTACTGCGGACGAAATGACGCATGCCTGGATCGCGATTACTCACCTTGACCAAGCTGGCTACGACGAAATCGTCGCCCAGCGTGAAGCAGCCAAGCAACGTTCGGTTGCTGCTGAGTAAGTGCTGAAATTGACGGTCGGATGATAAATCCGGCGAATAAAAAAAGGGGCGAAGACTACAAATCTTCGCCCCTTTTTCATTCTCTAACTTTACCCGCCGCTCAATGCTCCGACAATCTGCACGCGCGCGTTCTCGCGCACCGGGGCCCGCAACGTCCGCACCATGGACTCTCCAACGAAGATGGCGATATGGCGACGGATATTGCCCTGCTCATCGATGATCCGAAACGCCAGACCTCGAAAGCGACTCTCCAGCGCGGCGATCACATCGGCAAGCGTTGTTTCGCCACCATCCGGCATCGGCAAGTCCAGCTCTACTTCGCGCAACCGGTCGGTATAGTCTTCCAGTTGACTGGGGAGAATCACTCGAATCATGGCAGCGTCACGACCTCGACCGAGTATATCTGCGGCAGATTGACGGTGATCGCTTCCCAGTGCCGCCCCTCGTCTCTGCTCACCCAAAGCTGACCGCCAGTGGTGCCAAGGTAGACGCCAACCGACTTCTCGTTGTCCACTGCCATGCACTGCCGCTTCACGGTCCACCAGGCCTGTTCGCGCGGGAATCCCTGCTCCTGACGCTCGAAGCTGGTACCGCCATCCTGTGTACGGAATACCGCCGGTCGGCCACCGGGACAGGTGCGCGGCCACTGCCCCGAACCATCCATGGGGAAGACCCAGGCGGTGTCTGGATCACGAGGATGCAGCACGATAGGGAACCCGATGTCACCGACATCCCTGGGCAGATTGTCGCCAATACGCTGCCAGCGCTCGCACTTGCTTCTGTCCAGAGCATAGAGGCCGCAATGGTTTTGATGATAGAGGCGATTTGCGTGCTCGGGATGCATCACCAGGCAGTGCGGATCGTGACCGAACTCATACTCACTGCCATCTTCCTTTGGAGGATAGAAGTCCATGGCAACGCCCTTGTTGAGCGCTTTCCAGGTGGCTCCTTCATCCATGCTCTCGAAGATGCCGCCACTCGACATGCCAACAAGCAAGTGCTTCTTGTCGCTGTGATCGACGATCACAGAATGCAATTTGGGGCCATCCGGCGTGCCATCCTTGTCGCCACCGCGCCACTGAAAACAATCGGGATGGTGATTGAAGCCTTCTACTTCCTGCCACGTGTTGCCGCCATCAAGCGACTTGAAAAGCCCCTGCGGAGACGTGCCCGCGTACCATACGTCCGGTTC
>JAUSMU010000280.1 GCA_030645995.1 Gammaproteobacteria bacterium
TTGCCGTGCTATACTCCGCGCCCTGTCCAGACAGCCAGACTTTTCGCAGTACCTCCACCCATGCTCCGGTGGCACAGCTGGATAGCGCGGTCCCCTCCTAAGGGACAGGTCGCAGGTTCAAATCCTGCCCGGGGCACCAATTTGATCATCCGATCACACAGACAAACTCGCCAATTACCCTGTAGGTCAAAGTTTCGTCCTCTGTTAGCACGATAGGCTCAAAGGTTGGGTCTTCAGAGAGAGGTTTCAAAAGTATTGCCTCATGCTTCCACCCCTCCCCATCTTCTACTTTCATGCTTTGGTACTCCTTGACCGTGTACTGTGCGCCGCTCTCACTATTGAATATGTCCGGGTGTTCGACCAACACGATCTTTCCATTTCTGGTACCACCACGGTCAAACCGAAACAGACATAACGCGCCATTGGGTATCACCCTGTTCATAGAATCACCCACCACAATGCAGGCGAACATGCTTTCACTCACTCGAACGTGATCAGGCACAGCACACCAATCTTCTTGTTCTACCTGCTGTAAAGCGCTGAAGTTTCCAGCCGCAGCCTTCAGATCAAACACGGGGACGGCATTGACATAGGGGCGCAACTGAATCGATTTGATGGCAACAACGTCAGCCTTGGCGGATTTTCTCAACGGTATATGCTTTTCAAGATAGGCCCGTAAGCCCTCATCACAGGCATACACGAAGGTACCTCTAATCCCGCGTAGCATAATTGTCTTGTAGATATTCAGAATGAACTGCTTGAGCATCAGTGGATCTGATATCGACTGCCTGCCATTGCGATCAAAATACATGTCCTTGCGAATTACTATTTCATCGCGTTCCTTGTCGTAGCCAATCTCACGACCAAAAATGATACCGGCATAATTCAGATCGTATCCTTGCGTAGTATGAATGCAGCCGACTTCTGTAACCGAATTACTCGAGTTTATCCAATCGTTGTTGGTGCTGTTCCACTTTAATTTTTTGCTTTCGATTTCAATATCAAATCAGTAGTGTCCGGCAATTTAATTGAATAAATTCAATTGGTTAATGTTTTCCGATATGCCGGTTTGCTTTTCGTAATCTATAAGCAATTGATTCAGTGGCGTTTTTTCGAAAAGTGTCAGGCTCAAAATTTGTAGAATT
>JAUSMU010000281.1 GCA_030645995.1 Gammaproteobacteria bacterium
ACCGTGCGGCCCGACTCGCTGCGCACAGGCTCCGACTCGCACCACTCGTACCAGCCCCGCGCAGGCATCAGGCAACGCATGGAACGCATGCTCTGACGCCAGGTCGGCTTGCCCGCCGCCCCTTCGGAGCGCGCGTTGAACGTGAGCGATGGCGCCTTCTCATCCTTCCACCACGCGGGAATCAGCCCCCAGCGCGCGCCGATCAGCTCGATGGCACCGTCGTGCGCCTGCACCAGAATCGGCACCTGCGTGGTAGGCGCCACGTTGAACAGTGGCTTGATGCGCCCGAGCCAGTTGCGGCGATCGATGCGCCAGAACTGTTCGAGTGCTGCTTCATTGGGGGGGACGTAGCGGCCGCACATGGGGAGGTCTCGGTGGAATCCTGGAGAATTAATATCGGAATATTCAACGCGTTCAGTCTGAAATGTATTTTACTGATTTAATTTGTAGCATCGATCACTCTTTAGAAAATAGTCTTTTATAGTCCACCGCGAAATTTGCCGGCAAGTCAGCACTGTATCGCCAGTATTCGCAGAGCCCATCTATGGTTTTCATGTCTACATGACCACAGTCTTGCATGACTTTTAACAACTCGAGGGTGGGCATTACCTGAACATCATTCAGTTCCGGGAGGATGTACAGACAATACTTGTTTTCACCAAAGGGTACGAACAAGAGCGGGCGAATTGTTTTAGCCAATCTCAGATAAGCATTGGTATCAACGAGTATTTTTGAATGGGACATCAGCTCAGCTCTGCGTGAATACTCCGTGCATCCAGCAATGGCATATCCAGCACAGTTTGAACAAAGCCAGGGCCCTTATCGAATTCCTTCAAGTACTTTCTCAAAGCTGAAAAAAACGGGGTTTCGAAGGCACTCTCCACTTTGTCGATATAATCCCGGGCACTCGGCTTGCCCTGTTCATCCAGTTCACCAGCGCCGAACAGTGCCTCACTCAAATATTTGTAGCGCTTGTTGAAATTAGTGACTGCACCGTTAAATCCATTACCCAGTTCTATTTCAGCCTTTCCACATGCCTCGGCAAATTTATTGACTTG
>JAUSMU010000305.1 GCA_030645995.1 Gammaproteobacteria bacterium
CCGATCATCCGGAGCATGGCAGCCTGCACAAACCCATTCACACGTCGATTGCCTACGAGTATGCCGACGCGCGTGAACTAGCCGCCGTATTTCAAGGCCGCAAAAACGGCTACAACTACGGTCGACAGCAGAATCCCACCGTCAACGCTTTACAGAGCCGCATCACCGGAATGGAACAGGGATTGACGACCGTTGCCTTCGCGACCGGCATGGCTGCCATTGGCTCGATCCTGTTTGCACTGCTACGCCAGGGCGACCATGTGGTGGCCAGCTCGTTCCTCTTCGGTAACACCAACAGCCTCTTCAACACCTTCACCAATTTTGGCGTTGAAGTCAGCTTCGTGGATGCCACTGCAGCGAGCAATGTGCAGGCGGCTGTGAAGAGCAACACGCGTCTGGTGTTTGTCGAGACCATCGCCAACCCGGCGACCCAGGTGGCAGATCTGGATGGCATCGGCGCGCTGTGCAGCGAGCTGGGGCTGATCTATGTCGTCGACAACACGATTACAACACCATGGCTGTTCTCGCCGAAAAAAGTCGGTGCATCATTAATCGTCAATTCACTGTCCAAGTATTTTGGTGGCCATGGCGACGCCTTGGGTGGCGCCGTCACCGATACCGGACTCTATGACTGGTCAACCTATCCGAATCTCTACGACAACTACAAGACTGGTCCGGCAGCACAGTGGGGCATGACGCAGATAAAGAAGAAGGGACTGCGCGATTTCGGCGCCACACTGGCCCCCGAGCCCGCTCACCATCTTGCGGTGGGGTCAGAGACCATGTCCCTGCGCGTGGAACGCGCCTGCCAGAACGCCATGGCACTGGCACAGTTCTGCGAACAGCATCCGCGCGTCCGCAAGGTCAACTATCCGGGGCTGCCCAGCCACGCCCAGCACGAGCGAGCGGCGCAACTGTTTCGTCATTTCGGCGCGCTGATGAGCATCGAACTCGTCGATGAACTGGATTGCTTCGACTTCCTGAACAAACTCAACTGCGTGGTCTCTTCAAGCAATCTCGGCGACACGCGCACGCTGGCAATTCCTGTTGCGCACACGATTTTCTTCGAGATGGGGGCGGCACGCAGAGCGTCCATGGGTATCGCGGATTCCCTGATCCGGCTCGCAGTTGGCATCGAGGATATCGATGACCTGCTGGCCGACTTCGAGCAGGCGCTGGCTTAAGCGCCTGACCTGAACATCAGGAAGATATCCGCAGACGAGTGGCGTCAGAAAAACAGGGTCAGAAGAATGATTACGCTTTGTCATACATCAGACATGGAAGAAGGCTCTTCCAAGGGCTTCGAGATCGGCAACAAGTATGTGTTCGCCGTGAAAAAGGACGATCGGATGCATGTCTACTACAACTATTGCCCACATCTGGGGACGCCGCTGGAGTGGCAGGAAGATCGCTTTCTCGATAGTGATGGTGCGCTGATTCAATGCTCCACGCATGGCGCGCTGTTCCTGATCGAAAGCGGTCAATGCATTCTCGGCCCCTGCAAGGGCAAGCGG
>JAUSMU010000310.1 GCA_030645995.1 Gammaproteobacteria bacterium
GGGGACCAGCCTGTGCGCAACGCTGCTTTATAGGACTCAAGGCAGTCGATCGATGGCGTGATTATTTTAACGGTCATATTCATGTATAAACTCATCGACTCGAAGTGTGGTGGTAGTGATAGACTCGCCGCACGAACGTTACAGAAGTGAGCCTGACCAAACAATAATAACCTGATAAAAGGAGCTGGCCATGCGTGAATCCACATCGATACAGAATCCGATCTCCCGTCGCTCATTCCTCACTCTCGCGGCCTCATCGGCAGTGCTGGCAGGCAGCAGTCTGCATAGCCTGCGCAGCTTCGCCGCGAACGCCTCTGTCGTGTCCGACGTCAAGGCGCTGGTGTTCGATGTGTTCGGCACGGTGGTGGACTGGCGTGGCTCGGTCATCCGCGAAGGCCAGTTGCTGGGTGAGCGCAAGGGTTACGACATTGACTGGGCGGTGTTCGCCGACCGCTGGCGCGCTGGCTACGGGCCATCCATGAATCGCGTGCGCAGTGGCGAGCTGCCCTGGACCAAGCTCGATGATCTGCACCGCATGGTCCTGAACGAGCTGGTCGAGGAATTCAAGCTGACCGGAATGACAGAGGAAGAGCTGCAGCATTTCAATTACGCCTGGCACCGCCTGAGCCCCTGGCCCGACGCCATCGCCGGGCTCAGCCGCTTGCGCAACGAATACGTGATCGCGCCGCTCTCCAATGGCAATGTCTCGCTGCTGCTGAACATGGCGAAGAATGCGGGATTGCCGTGGGACACCATCCTGTCGGCCGAATTGTCCCGTCACTACAAGCCCGACCCGGAAGCCTATCTCAAGGCGGCGGAGCTATTCAGTCTGGAGCCAGAACAGGTGATGCTGGTGGCGGCGCATCCGGGCGATCTGCGCAGCGCGGCGGAGGCGGGGCTGAGAACGGGGTATGTGCACCGTCCGCTGGAGCGCGGAGCGGAGAGACCGACGGTGCCGCCGGCAAGAGATGAGTTCGATGTGTTTGCGGACGACTTTCTGGATTTGGCGGAGCAGTTGGGGGCGTAGGTCTGGTGTATACGCCAGCTCGATGATCACGGCTTCTGATACTGAAACACCTCCTCAAGTGGCAGCTCAAACACAGCCGCGATGCGAAATGCCACTTCGAGAGACGGGGAGTACTTGCCCAGCTCAATCGCATTCACTGTCTGACGCGTGACGCCGATCTGTTGTGCCAGCGCCAGCTGCGACATATCGCTGTGGACGGCACGCAATTCCCGAATTCTATTGTTGATGGGCAACTCTGGCACGGCTATCCCCTTCGGTACTGGACGATCAGCATGGTGGCTCTGACGATTTCGGCGATGATGATGCCCATGAGGTAGAGCATGCCCCAGCCCCAGTTACGGCCTTCAGTGTGGATCATCGCGAAGGTGATCAGCACCAGCAGAATGATCAGGACTGTATACGCAACGCGGGCGGCCCGGAACGCGAATAGTTGCTCGCGTTCATCCCTGGGAATGCCGGCATCTTCCGGCGAGAGTCTGCGCGCGATGAACACGAGCAACAGCTCCAGGACCACAAAACTGGTCAAGGCCAGAGCTGCCAGATGGGCCAGCGAAAAGATGTTGGGGTCGGGACGATGATAGGCTTGAACCATGAGGACGTAGTACGGGATAAACACAATCAGCAGGGCGAAAATGGTGGCCCAGGCTTTTTTCTCACGGAACGGCATGGCTGGCTCCTGAATCGATTATCGGGTCGGGTGCAGAGACAAGGGTAAAGAAGAACATCAGACTGGCCCTATCAAGGCAATGCTGAGGTTTTCACAATTCTCCAGCACGGAGGCATCCTCGCGAATGATTTGTATCAGTTGCCCCGGAATGTCCTTGATGTGGTCCACGATCTGCTCGGGCGTCCGGTCGCCAAAGAAGTCGGAAGTTTTCATAAGATCAAAGGTGTCCTGCCGAAACTTTTCCTCGTCCACCGAGGTTGGCCCATCGGCAAAGGCTTTCACGGTCAGTTGGTAGTACTCCTGGAATACCGATTCAATACACAGCGAGCCATCCCCCTCGCGTATTGATATCGTGACTGGCCCTGATTCCTGACCGTGGACAAGATGATGGCTTTGACGGCCGACATGCAGCCCAAAGAACACAGCGACGAGCACGAACACAGCAGCAACGGTGATTTTCATGGCGATCTTCACGGAGATTCTCCTGCTTGGGCGATGTCAAAGAAATTTGACACAAACTACGATGCCTGACATTGCCATGTCAAATATTTTTTACACACGGTGGCAAGGAGCAACTCATGAGCATCCTCTACCGATCACTCCGGCGCGGTGGTTCGGTGGTGCGGTGGTGCGGCGGCAGATGCTGGAACGGCATGTGTTGAGGGGCAATTGAGGGCATTGTGTACAATGCCCTTAACCTGACTCCCGTCGCTGTAAGGCGATACTGCTGCGTGGCACTGTACTAGATGCCTTGCCTGCTATGATTAATGCGCATACTATATGCGCATAACAAACCCAGAGATACCGCCATGAGCCATGCATACAACATCCAAGCTCCCAAGAAACCGACTAACGTCAGCATCAACAGCGACTTACTTGAAAAAGCCCGGACGCTCGGCATCAACTTGTCCGCGACTCTTGAGCAGGCTCTCGCCGAGCAGCTGCGAGTTGAGCAGCGGGCGCAATGGCTGAAGGAAAATGCAGACGCCATCAAGGCTTACAATAAATTTGTTGAATCCAATGGCACGTTCAGCGACAGCGTAAGGAAGTTCTAATGGCGCAATTTTTTGCCTACAAGAACGCCAACCCCATCACTCGAAACCAGTACCCTTACCTGCTGGATATTCAAAGCGACTTGCTGAGCGACCTGA
>JAUSMU010000317.1 GCA_030645995.1 Gammaproteobacteria bacterium
AATAAATGTTTTCCACAGATTCTGTGGATAACTCAGTTGATAAGTTGAAAATAACGCGCTGAAACGCTGAAAAACACGTCGCTTGATACAACTTGGTTATTTTTTAACCAAATAGAAAAACATAATATAATCAAATAGATAACAAATTATCGACCGTTCTCGCAGCGAAAAACACTGTTTTTACTGGGGATTTGTGTCAAAACCGCAACTTGTGTGCATAAAAAAAGGGCACAATTCATTTTCTTGTTAAAACGAATCCGTTTGAGCGCTGTTTTTATTAGGTTTTTTTACTCTATAATCGGACCATTCCAGGCTGATTATTCCTGCGATGCAATGAGGTGGTGTGCTGATGAAACTCTCCCGCAAATTAATGTTCGCCAGTGCCGCAACCGGGCTGTCACTGCTGGCTGCCTTCTTCATATGGGAGCTGGTACGCCGCTACGGTCTGGAGGAGCAGGCCAGCACCCTCATGACCGACACCGTCACGCAGATATTGAGTGCAGGAGATACCACTTTACTGTTTGAACACGCCGACCCACTGGTTCCGATCAACGCGCCGGATATGACAACCCTTGTGCGCTATGGTCGGCTGGTGGCGCTTGATCCGCCAGAGGGTGGCGCTCAGGTACCAGGCTCACTCAGCGCCAGTGCGCCCGTCGCCCAGTTTGCCATCACCGCTCATTACGGCCTCGGGAAGGTCAGCGCCGAGGCGCTGCTGACCTACCGCGACGGCCTCTGGCTCTTCACTCATTTTGCGTTGATTCCCGGCGAGCTTGCCGAATAAGCCACTCTTTAGCGCACCAGCACTCTGTGCACCGCCGGCAGAATAATGACGGATATCAGCGCCGCAATCATGATGTCCTGATCAACCACGACCCCGCCAAGCATTTCTGGCGGAAGATTGATGACAACACACAGTCCGATTATCAACAGCACCAGCATGAAACTGCGGTGTGCCAACAAAGCTGTGAACAACAGAGCAACCAGCGCTATCAGCAGATAATTGGTCTCCAGCCCAACCCGGGTGACGGCTTCCCTGGCCAGCGTTATACCGATGCCAAGGAATAAAATCAGTCCGTACAGCGCGAATTTCATAGCCTGATGTCACTCAATTGCGGGAATTTGCCAAGGTTGCGCACCGACTATACGGTAATCGGACAAATTTGAATCAGGCAATGCTGTAAATTTTGAACCAGGTCAAAAAACCGAACCTGTCTCCGGGCGCGCTACTCTGCTACTACCCCCAGCAACTGCTTGTAGTCGCTCAGGCCCATGAAGATCTTGTTGATGCCATCCTGCTTCAACGTGCGCATGCCATCCTTCAGTGCCTGCAGGCGCATCGCATCGAGATCGGCCTTGTTGTAAATCATCTTGCGCAGCTCGTGCGTACCCACCAGCAGTTCGTGAATGCCGGTCCGTCCCTTGTAGCCCGAGCCACCACACTCCTCGCAGCCAACCGTGCGATTCAGCTGCACTGTGGCCAGATCAACACCCAGCTCGGGAAACTGCTCGCGCCCATAGTTGTCGATCAGATGATCAAGCTCCTGTTGGGTGGGCTTATAGGACTCCTTGCACTTCTTGCACAGGGTTCTCATCAGACGCTGCGCCAGCACTCCCAGCAAGGCGTCAGAGAAGTTAACGGGGTCGAGCCCAAGATCGAGCAGTCGCGTAATGGTCTCCGGGGCCGAGTTGGTGTGCAGTGTGGACAGCACCAGGTGGCCGGTGAGTGATGCTTCGATGCCGATACTGGCCGTCTCATGGTCGCGCATCTCGCCGATCAGGATGACGTCGGGGTCCGCTCGCAGGAAGGCCCGCATCGCGGTGGCAAACGTAAAATTGATTTTCGGCAACACCTGCACCTGCTGGAGGCCCGGCTGGGTGATCTCGACGGGATCCTCGGCGGTCCAGATCTTGCGGTCCGGCGTATTGATATAGCCCAACACCCCGTGCAGCGTAGTCGTCTTGCCGGAACCAGTTGGCCCTACGACCAGCAGCAGACCATGCGGGTGTCCGGAAAGCTCCACGATCTTGTCGTAGATCGGCTTCGAGAGGTTGAGCTTGGCGAGCGGCATCGCACTGCCGGCAGCCAGCAGACGCAGTACCGCACTCTCGCCGTTCACCGTCGGAATCGTAGCAACCCGCAATTCCAGCTTCTTGCCACGCACCTTCAGCTTGCACTTGCCGTCTTGCGGCATGCGTCGTTCGGCGATGTTAAGCCGCGAGATGACCTTGATACGGGCAATCAATGCGGAGGTGTGTTCTTTGGGGACCTTGAGCAGTTCGCGACACACACCGTCGACACGTATCCGCACGACACCAGGGGAGTTGTCTTTGCCGGGCTCGACATGGATATCGGAGGCACCCAGCCGGTCGGCCTCGGTAATCACACGGTTAACCAGCTGAATGATGGCGGAGGTCGAGGCCAGATTTTCATCCTCAGACTCATCCTCGGATTCCAGCTCGATATTGCCTTGTTCTTCGAGGCGCGAGAACACGTCATCGAAGCCAGCTTCGATGTCCGCCCCATCGTCGTCACGCAGGTATTGCAGAATGTGCTCGGGGAGCCCGACGCGAAACGCGTAGTTGCGAGCGTTCAAGACGCCCTGAATCTCCATGATGCGTTGATAGTCGCTGGGGTCGTCGATCAGGATGACCGCTTCTTCCTTGTTGCCGGATATCGGTAGCCAGAGATTCTTGCGCAGATAACTGACGCCGATATTCTCGAACAGCTCACTCGGCAGCGTGTGCCCAGGCTCGAACTTCATGTAGGGAACGCGGTAATAGAATTCAAGCGACTGACCGATGGAGTCGGCATCGATGCCATAATCTTCGATCAGGAACTTGGAGACACTGCCGCCATACAGAGCGACCTTGCGCTGCACCTCGTCGAGATCCTGGCTGGAGAGTTTGTTTTTCTGTACCAGATAGTCGTATGGACCCTGAGTGCTCTGCAGCTCGGCGCGAAACTGCTTGGCCAGCATCTGCGAGACCATCATGGCGTGCTTGAGATCGGTCTTGCTGAACTCGCGATCACCTTCGAAATTGATCAACTGCAGTACGCCGAGCAGGATGCCGTCCTTGATGGGCACCACAATCATCGATTTGACAGCCCAGCCCTTGGCATCGGAGAAACGTCTGTCGAACTTCAGACGTGGATGAATGTCGAGCAACTCCTGCTGATCGAGCACATTCTTGACCACCAGGGCCCGTTGACTCAGGGCGACATAGCCCGCAAGCGAGGTAGGACTGAAGGGAACGCGAATCTCGGGCGAGCCGCTGTCGTTTGAATCACCCCCCTTGAAGCTGGCCAGAATCTCCTTGCCGTTCTGAACACACTGGTAAATCGTGAATAGCCGCACGCCGAGCAGATCCAGAAGCGCACGCTCCGTCTCCTTCATCGCCTTCTTGAGCTGTTTACTCTGTTTCAGCCGCTGATAGACAAGCGAAAGCCCCTGGACAAACTCATCCTGAGGTTCTGCTTCTTTTGCCACCGGTTCTTCTACGATCTGATTCAACCAATTAATCCCAATTAATCCGCGCAGGAATGTCTGATTTCATACGGCCGGTCCGCGACTGCTCTGTGGTAACATCGCCGGACTGCACATCATCACTATCTGTCAAGAATCGGAACTCTCGTTGTGAAGCTCATTGCAAGGCTCATGTCCGAGCACATTCTCAAGCGATCCCTGCGCTCTCGTCACAAGATTCGGCGCCTGCTTTCCGGTGCAGGACTGGCGATTTTCTTTGCGCTGCTGCAAGCCTGCGTGCACTCACCGACGACTACTCTGCCAGCGCTTTCCAGGGAGGAGTCTTCATGGCTGGGAGAACGCATATTTGCCAACGAGTGTAACCTGAAAACAGCGTGCTTAACCAGTTGGAACACAGGGGAAGATTTCCCCTCACTGGGCATTGGTCATTTCATATGGTACCGAGAAAATCAGCGTGAAGTCTTTGTAGAAAGCTTCCCGCAATTGCTGGAGTTCTATGACGCACAGGGCGTCGCGCTGCCGGGCTGGATCACAGGACTGGAGCGGCGCGATTCTCCGTGGCAAACCCGCGAGGAGTTCCAGATGGATTTCGACAGCCCCCGTATGCAGGAGCTGCGCAATTTCCTGGACGCGACCCGCCATGTGCAAGTGGGTTTCATCATCCGACGCATGCACGCCAGCCTGCCCTCGCTGAAGGCCACCTCCGCACGACCGCAGGCGGTGGAGCAGTTATTCCTGGAAATCAGCCGCAGCGACAGCCCGCTCGGGATGTACGCGCTGATCGACTACATCAACTTCAAGGGCGAAGGCATCTCCACCGCCGAGCGTTATCAAGGCGAAGGCTGGGGATTGCTGCAGGTGCTGGAGCATGTTCTCGACACTCGCGAACCAGGCCCTCTGCTGCCGCAATTCACCCGGGCTGCCAGCCAAGTTCTCACGCGCCGCGTCGAAAACTCACCGCCCGAGCGTGGCGAACAGCGCTGGCTGGTCGGCTGGAATAATCGGGTTGCCAGTTACTCCGCTCAACCCTGAATATGCTGCAGCCGACGATCCTTTGCAGTGCCGATTAATATTCGCTCATGCCCGGCCGATATCCCCTTCAGAGACCTCTGTAGCTGCAATGTTGCTGCCAGCAGGATGATGCCTGCGCACTACGGACTCTGCACAACGCCCCAGCGGGGCATTGGAGGCTGACATGAGCAAAGACGCTGAACGCAGTACCGACCTGGCATTGCAGGCAGATCCTCTTGAGCCATTAAGAACCAGACTGAAACGCCAGCAACTGTTTCTGTTGGCGCTGGCGGTGACCTGTGTACTGGCGCTGGCGATAGCGGGCGTCACCCTTGGAATGCTGCTGTCCGACAACAAGGATCTGGCCGTCGTCGAACAGGCCGAGCTGGAGAAAGAACAACAGCTTGCCGAGCAGATGGCGTTTTTCACCTCCCAGGTCGAGGCCCTGCTGGCCCGTTCCGAGGAGCTTGGCACTGGACTCACCGACCTTTCCGAGCAAGTCGCCACCATTGATGTAAACGATCAACGCAACGTCATCATTCGCGTCCAGCGCATCCTGATCCGCCAGGAGCAAGACTATCGCAACTTCCTGACCACGCTGGAAAACGGTCTCTACAACTTCCACATGATGGTGCCTCACTCGCGCGGGTGGTGGGAGGACTACAAGCAGGATCTGGTAGAGACGGCGGAGCTGAGCAAAGCGCGGGAAAACTACGTCGTCAATCTGCGTAACAATTGAACCGAGGGGGATTAACCAGTAACCTTGGCCGCTCCTGCCAGGCCCCCTGACTGCTATCTGAGTGCAATTGAGCCACACCAACGTCTATGTCAATTTCAAAGAACTACGAAAGACCCAATATCCAGCGCATGACCGGATACAGCTCTGGTGAGCAGCCAAATCAGGCTGGCGTCATCAAGCTCAACACCAACGAGAACCCCTACCCGGCCACACCGGCCGTCGCCGCAGCACTCGCCAGCGTGCGCGTGGAGGATCTGCGGCGCTATCCCCAGCCGCTGGCCAATGAATTCCGGCAAGTCGCTGCCGACTATCACCAGATCGAGGTCGACAACATCATCCCCACCAATGGCGGTGACGAGTTGTTGCGTTTGATCATCACGACTTTCGTCAATGCCGGGGACACCATCGCCATTGCCGAACCGAGCTACTC
Source organism: Gammaproteobacteria bacterium (assembly GCA_030645995.1). Taxonomy (GTDB): domain Bacteria; phylum Pseudomonadota; class Gammaproteobacteria; order Pseudomonadales; family Pseudohongiellaceae; genus UBA5078. Next base: position 5,669 of record JAUSMU010000317.1, read on the forward strand.
ACTCTACCCAGTGCTGGCGCAGATTCAGGACTGTGAGGTCGCCCGCATTGCCTTGCAGGACGACTGGCGCATGCCCACCGATTTTGCGGCGCAGCTCAATTCCTGCGGAGCGAAACTGGCCTTCATCGTCAATCCGCATGCACCGTCGGGCCTGCTGACGCCGGTCGCACAGCTGGAAGAGATCGCCGCCAATTTCAAAGGTGTACTGGTCATCGACGAGGCCTATGTGGACTTCATCGATCCAGGCCAGCATTACGACGCCGTCCCACTGATCAAGCGTTTCGACAACGTGCTGATCCTGCGCACCATGAGCAAGGGCTACTCGCTCGCCGGCCTGCGTTTCGCGTACGGCATCGGCGCCACCTCACTGACCTCACCGATGCTGCACAAAACTCGCGACAGCTACAACACCGATGCAATCTCACAGCTGCTGGCCGCCGCTGCGGTGCGTGATCGCGCCACCGCCGCGCTGAGCTGGGACAAGGTGAGAGCGGAACGTACCCGCGTTACCGCTGCACTGACGACGCTGGGCTTTCAGTGTGCGCCGAGCCAGAGCAACTTCCTGCTGGCAACGGTGCCGCAGAGTGATATGCGTTACGAGAACAGTGAGCTGATGGCGCGCGAGTTCTACCAGCGCCTCAAGGATGACGGCATCCTGATTCGCTATTTTGACCAGCCGCGCCTGCGCGACAAGCTGCGCATCACCATCGGGACATTCGAAGAGAACCAGAAGTTGCTGCAATTTCTGGCAAGCTACCTAAGCAAACGCTGACGGGGCCGTTCCATGCCCAAGGATCTGTTAGGTGACATTCCCACGCCTCCCGCACCCGCAACGGGCGGCGCAGCAGTGCGACAGCATTACTGCCCGGATTGTCACAAGCCCATGCGCCGAATTGTCGGCAAGAAGGGCCCCTTCTGGGGGTGTACTGGCTTCCCCGAATGCAAGACCAGCCTCTTCGACAAGGATGGCAAACCGTCCAGGGAAGCCGATGAACGCTATCGGTGCCCCGTGTGTACCCGCGCCCTGATCCGTGCCGAGAACAGCAAGGGCTTCTACTGGTACTGCACCGGCTATGACAAGGGTTGCAAGACGCGGCTCGCCGACGATAATGGCGTGCCCTCCAGATCCTTCCGCTGCACCCACTGTGGTCAACTGCTGAAGAAACGCACCGGCATGACCGGCAGTTTCTGGGGCTGCAGCCAGTTCCCCGAGTGCCGCCACACCTGGCCGGACAAGAACGGCGAACCGGATTTCAATGCAAAATCAAAAAGCTGACAGGTCAACGTGATAATCCCCAAGTTCAACATGCGCAAGAAGACCCGCTCCATCCTCACCGGGCTGCTGATCGCTGTCACCTCGCTCATCGCGCTGGCAGTGGGCTACGAGGAGGCGCGCGCCAACATGCTCAACTTCTTTATCGGCTGTCTGCTGCTGTTGGGGGGCGTCGCGGTGATTGCGGTCTGCGTGGTGGCGGTATGGGTGGGGATGCGCAAGGTGTTCGGCCTGCTGCTGGAAAAGTCAGAGGATAAGGATTAGAGCGGTAAGGCCAGTGCCAGAATCAGCGCATCCTCGCGTTGTGTGGTGCCCGGATCGGCCGGGTAGTAGCCACGACGTTCCCCCACCTGTGTAAATCCCATCGACATATAGAGCTGGCGAGCCTCGCTGTTGGACGGCCGCACCTCCAGGAAACATTCCCGGGCATCGTTCTTCGCGGCCTTGTCC
>JAUSMU010000318.1 GCA_030645995.1 Gammaproteobacteria bacterium
AATAAATGTTTTCCACAGATTCTGTGGATAACTCAGTTGATAAGTTGAAAATAACGCGCTGAAACGCTGAAAAACACGTCGCTTGATACAACTTGGTTATTTTTTAACCAAATAGAAAAACATAATATAATCAAATAGATAGTAAATTATCGACCGTTCTCACAGCGAAAAACACTGTTTTTACAGGGGATTTGTGTCAAAACTGCCATTTGTGTGCATAAAAAGGAGGCACAATTCATTTTCTTGTTAAAACGAATCCGTTTGAGCGCTGTTTTTATTAGGTTTTTTTACTCTATAATCGGGCCATTCCAGGATGATTATTCCTGCGATGCAACGAGGTGCTGCTCTAATGAAACTCTCCCGCAAATTAATGTTCGCCAGTGCTGCAACCGGGTTGTCATTGCTGGCTGCTTTCTTCATATGGGAGCTGGTACGTCGCTACAGTCTTGAAGATCAGGCCAGCACCCTCATGACCGACACCGTCACACAGATATTGAGTACAGGAGATACCACTTTACTGTTTGAACACGCCGACCCCCTGGCTCCGATCAACGCGCCGGACATGACAACGCTTGTGCGCTATGGTCGACTGGTGGCACTGGATTCGCCAGTGGGTGGCGCTCAAGTTCCAGGCTCGCTCAGCGCAAGCGTGCCCGCTGCCCAGTTTGCCATCACCGCCCATTACGGCCTCGGGAAGGTCAGTGCCGAGGCGCTGCTGACCTACCGCGACGGCTTCTGGCTCTTCACTCATTTTGCGTTGATTCCCGGCGAACTTGCCGAATAAGCCGCTTTTTAACGGGCCACCACTCTGTGCACTGCAGGCAGGATAATGACTGCAATCAGCGCCGCAATCATCACGTCCTGATCGATCACGAACCCGCCGAGCGTTTCTGGCGGAAGATTGATGACAACACACAGTCCGATTATCAACAGCACCAGCATGAAACTGCGGTGTGCCAACAACGCTGTAAACAACAGAGCAGCCAGTGCTATCAGCAAATAATTGGTCTCCAACCCAAGCCGGGTAACGGTTTCCCTGGCCAGAGTTATGCCGATGCCGAGGAATAGAATCAGGCTGTACAGCGCGAATTTCATAGTCTGATGTCACTCTATTGCGGGAATTTGCCAGAATTGCTTACCGACTATACGGTAATCGGACAAATTTGAATCAGGCAATGCTGTAAATTTTGAACCAGGTCAAAAAACCGAACCTGTCTCCGGGCGCGCTACTCTGCTACTACCCCCAGCAACTGCTTGTAGTCGCTCAGGCCCATGAA
>JAUSMU010000321.1 GCA_030645995.1 Gammaproteobacteria bacterium
GCTCAGCCCGGCCTTGCGCATCGCCTCCAGCAGCGTGGCATGGAAACCGGGACTAAGCTCCACAAGAGGAAGCCGCAGACCGGACTGGATCAATCCCAATTTCGCCATTGCCCACTTCACGGGCACGGGGTTCCCCTCGACGAACAACTTGTCGTGCAGCATTTCCAGCGGCGCGTTGACTCTGGCAGCTGCGTCAGCATCGCCCTGCAGGGCAAGCCTGCACAGGTCATGCATCTGCTGCGGCACCAGATTCGCGGTGACAGAAATATTGCCCTTGCCGCCGACCAGCATCAGTTCCAGCGCAGTCGCATCATCGCCACCGTAGATGCTGATGCGGTCCGCACAGGTGCGCAGCAATTCACGACAACGCTCCATGCTGCCACTCGCTTCCTTGATGCCGACTATGTTCGGAATGTCAGCGAGGCGGGAAACGGTCGCTGGCAGCAGGTCGATCCCGGTGCGCGATGGCACATTATAGAGAATCTGAGGAATATCAACAGCTTCAGCTACAGCTTTAAAGTGCTGATACAGCCCTTCCTGACTCGGTTTGTTGTAATACGGAACGACCAGCAGGCAGGCGTCGGCGCCGTACTCGCGTGCCGCACGCGTGAAAAAAATCGCCTCTCGTGTCGAATTGGAGCCTGTCCCTGCAATCACGGGAACGCGCTTGGCCACCTTCTCCACACAGTGGCGCACCAGGGCGCAGTGCTCCTGTTCAGACAGCGTTGGAGACTCACCGGTAGTACCCACGACCACAATGGCGTCGGTACCGCTGGCAATGTGCCATTCGATCAACCTGTCAAAGGCCGGGTAGTCAATTTCGCCGTTCGCGAGCATCGGCGTGACTATGGCAACAATACTGCCCTCAATCATTGCAAAACCTCAAATCGTAGAGTTGAAAAAGCTGCGCGGCGACTTTACCACAGACGCCCCCGCAACCACAAAATCCGCCGCCCCGGGATTACTTGTGGTGGAGCTCAGGCAGCGGTTTACGTGTGGTATCAGGCCAGGCATTGATGATCGCCTTGATCAGCGTGGCCAGAGGAATGGCGAAGAAAACCCCGGCCAATCCCCACACCCCCCCAAACACCAGGACCGCACAGATGATAGCAACTGGATGCAGATTCACGGTCTCAGAAAAGATGATCGGCACCATGATGTTGGAGTCCAGCAAATGAATGACGCTGTAGGCAATAAAGACAGCGTAGAACTCATTGCCGATGCCCCACTGCACGTAGGCCACCAGCGCTACGGGAACGGCTACGACGGCCACGCCAATGAAAGGGACGATGACCGACAGGCCCATCAGTACCGAAAGCAGCAGAGCATAGTTCATCCCCAGGATCATGAAAGCGACGTAACTGACTATACCAACAACACTTATTTGAAATGCCTTACCTCGAATATAGTTGGCCAACTGCATATCCATCTCCTGCCAGACCTGTTCCATCAGGGGGCGATTGTGCGGCAGCAGATTACCTGCCCAATGCACCAGCAGCTTCTTGTCCTTGAGCATGAAGAACACCAGGACTGGTACCAGCACGAGAAACACCAGCCAATTGAAGATGCGGGGAATGTTCGCAATCGAATAGGACACCACCACCTGGCCGAGCAGTGCCAGTTCACCGCGCAGCGTGGCGATCAGGTCATCGACCTGCTGCTGGGAAATCAACCCCGGGTACGTCTCGGGCATGTGCAGCAGGAGGTCTTGTCCCTCGGAGATCAAACGTGGCAGCTCGTTTATCAGGCGACCAAATTGATTCCATGCCTGCGGCAGCAACAGCAGCAGGACTGCCATGAACGCACTCAAGAACAACGCAAAGACCACGCTGACGGCAACCACATTGGGCACGTTGTTGCGCACGAGAGAGTTGACCAGCCCCTGCAAAAGATAGGCGGTAACGACCGCCGCAAACAATGGCGCGAGGATGGACCCCATGCTCACCACCACGAACAGGCCGGCTAACAGCAGAAGGGTAAATATGATGGCTTCTTCGTCGTGGAAATATCGATCGAAGAAGCTTCGCACTAATTTGCGCATGTGTGATGGTCAGCCCTTTCTGATCCAGTAACAGTAAGTGGCATCCTCTTTACTGAAGGCCAGAATCTGGTGTCTGCTTTGTTGCACGAATACGTGAAAATCCCGTTCGGAGCCGGGATCGGTGGCTAGCACTTTCAATATTTGCTGGGGCTGGAGTGAGTTCAATGCCAGCTTCGCTTTGAGCAAAGGCAGCGGACACATCAGTCCGCTTGCATCAAGTACCAGGTCTGCATCGATTTTCATGCGGGCATTTTAACAAGCAAAGCGAGTCATTGCCTAGGGAAGCAGGGAATTACTCCGAAAGTCGCTACTTCCTTGAATTCGGCCAACGCGCGCCCCATAAATAGCAGTGGAATTATTTGTACGAATGTCGGTCTTAGGGTTACAGTCAACATGGCGCTTTCCTCCTGCTCAAGCACGGAATTCTATGCATAAGTACACCCGCCTCACTGGCGTTGCGGCACTCACTCTGCTGTCTTTTTCTGCACCTGGCAGCCAGATCGCGCTGGCCCAGGTACAGCTGCCAACGCTGGGCGACAGAATTTCCGGACTTATCTCTCTCGACGACGAATACACGCTGGGCAAGGAGTTTCTGCGCACCGTACGGCGCAGCAGCCAGACCATCTCCGACCCGCTTCTCAATGATTATCTCGTCAATGTTACTCACAACCTGGCATTGCACAGCGAGCTGGAAGATTACCGGCTGTCATTCATCATCATCGACAGTCCGGAGCTGAACGCTTTTGCTGCCCCAGGTGGAATTATTGGCGTAAACGGCGGGCTGTTTCTCAACGCCCATACCGAAGGGGAGTTTGCCTCCGTCATGGCCCACGAGCTGGCACACGTCAGCCAGCGTCACTTCGCACGCAGTGTCGAAGACGCACAGCGACGACGTATCCCGGAGTTAGCCACCTTGCTGGCCAGCATTGTCATCATGGGCACCTCAAGCCCCGATACAGGGCAAGCCGCCATCATGGCCGCGCAGGGGCGCTCGATAGAGAATCAGCTGCGCTTTTCGAGGAATAACGAGGCCGAAGCCGACCGCCTGGGAATTCGCACTCTGTACGATGCCGGTTACGATCCGAACGAGATGCCAGCCATGTTTGAGCGCCTCATGGGAATGAACCGCTTCGGTACCCGCCCTCCCGAGTTCCTGCTCTCGCATCCGGTGACAGAATCGCGAGTCGCAGATACGCGCGGACGTGCAACCCGCTACCCTGCGCGGCCGACCGATCCAAAGCTGGAGTACCAGCTGATGCGGGCGCGTGTGCAGATTCATTACGAGGCCAATCCAGCGAATTCCGTTACCCAGTTCCAGAGCGCACTGGAGACCAGCAAGACCGATATCGAGAGTCGTGCTGCGCGCTATGGCCTGACACTGGCCTACATGGAAAACAAGGAATTCAACAAGGCCCACGAGACACTGGAGCCGCTGCTGGAGAGCGAACCCAATCGCATCGCCTACGTCGTGACCAAGGCGGAGATCTACACACAAGGCAACGAGCCAGGCATGGCCAGGAACTTCCTGGCGCGCCACATGACCATCAATCCGGACAACCATCCCCTGACCATGGCGTATGTCGATGCGTTGATCGCGGCAAGAGAACATGAGGAAGCGGTGCAGGTGCTGGAACATCACGCCACCATCCGCCCGGAGGATCACGATCTCTGGTATCTGATAGCGGAAACGCAGGGACTGGTGGGCGATGTCAGCAAGGTCCATCAGGCCCGTGCGGAATACTTCATTCTGGTGGGAGACTTCCGCAGCGCGTCGGAGCAACTCACCTACGCACTGCGCATCGAATCGGAAAAACCCAACAACGCGCCCCTGATTGCCAGACTGCGACAGCGATCGCAGGAAGTCGAAGAGCTTGGACACGGCGCCCGGGACATGTAATCCCAGGCACTCTTCAGGCTCCGCCCATATATCTGTCAGGCCTTGCCGACCACCTTCAACTTGTTGCGATTGGAAAAATCCAGCATCCGCTGCAGCGGAATCATGGCCTTTTGTGCCAACTCCCGCTCCACCGTAATACGATTGTGACCGTTGAGCAGCGTGGTGTAGAGGCGATCCAGAGAATTCATCGCCATCCACGGACAATGCGCACAACTTCGGCAGGTGGCATCGTTGCCCGCCGTCGGCGCAATGATGAAGGTTTTTTCCGGCGCCAGTTGCTGCAGCTTGTAGAAGATTCCCTTGTCGGTCGCAACGATGAAGGTCTGATTCTTCATGTTGATGGCCGCGTTGATGATCTGCGTAGTGGAACCAATCACATCGGCGATGGCCAGTACGGCATCCGGTGACTCCGGATGAGCCAGAATGGCTGCGTCCGGATACAGCGCCTTCATGTCCAGCAAACCTTTGGATTTGAACTCCTCGTGCACGATGCAGGCACCGTTCCACAGCAGCATGTCGGCGCCGCTGCGCTTCTGAATGTAATCCCCCAGGTGTTTGTCGGGAGCCCAGATGATTTTCTTGCCCTGGGCATGCAGGTGCTCGACGACATCGACGGCAATGCTCGACGTCACTACCCAGTCAGCGCGTGCTTTGACAGCAGCCGAAGTATTGGCATAGACGACGACTGTACGATCGGGATGAGCATCACAGAACGCAGAGAATTCGTCCGCAGGACACGCCAGATCCAGCGAACAGGTCGCCTCCAGCGTGGGCATCAGGACCGTTTTGTCAGGACTGAGAATGCATGCCGTCTCACCCATGAAGCGCACCCCGGCAACCACCAGCGTCGACGCCTTGGCATCGCGGCCGAAACGGGCCATTTCCAGTGAATCGGACACCACACCGCCAGTCTCTTCCGCCAACTCCTGCAGCAATGC
>JAUSMU010000323.1 GCA_030645995.1 Gammaproteobacteria bacterium
CAACATGCAGCCGAAGCGTCGTGGATCGGAGTAGCGCAGGATCGCTTCGCCCTCCATGACGATGTCGACGTGATCATGTTTGAGCAATGGATCCTGCGCGGACGTTACCCGCAGGCTGCCGGACATGCCCAGATGCACCAGTAGACAGGCGTCTCCGGCGTAGAGCAGCAGGTACTTGCCGCGCCTTTCCACGCGCTCCACGTGTCGGCCCGGCAACTCCAGCTGCAACTGGTCCGGTATCGGCCAACGCAATCTGGGATTGCGTACAACAACGGCCTTTATTTGTTGTCCAATGACATGCGGGGCAATGCCCCGGCGAGTGGTTTCAACTTCGGGTAATTCGGGCATGAGGACTCGGATTTACAGTGGCGTCTCGGGTTTTAACTACGCCTGGTGTATAAGTGAAAGCGGATGCCGAATAACAGGGTCTCTTGCTTGCAACCGTCGGCGGCTCTTTAGCGTACACAGGAAACTCTAAAGCCAGCAAACATATCCTCAGAAACTTCAGGATCAGGCCGTGAAATTTTCAGGTGACAGCAAGGCAATATTCCTCCTCGGCGCCTTCCTGGTGGCGCCCTCCACTATTTTTGCCCAGCCGTTGGCGGCGGATTCGCAAGCTGCCGTGACAGACGTCGAATCGACGGTGGAGCAGGCCCCGTCCTCCAGCCAGTTGCTCTACTTCGAACGACCTGTGGCGCTGGACGCGCAAGGCGAGGTCTCTGCAGTGGAGATGCTTGCCCCCGATGAAAAAACGCCCGCCACCGAAACTTCTGTGTTCGTGGACCTCACTCCCCAGCAACAGGAATATCTGCAGCGGCTGCAGGATATCGACAACTATGAGCAGATGCTGGAACAGCTTGAATATGACGGCGGAGCGTGGAGCGCACAGATTGCGGAGGAACTCTCCACGCTGGGAAATCTTCTGTATGCCCAGGGGGATTACGAGGAGTCAATCGAGGTTTTCGACAGAGCAGTGCACGTCAACCGCGTCAATTATGGCCTCTACAGCACCCAGCAGATTCCACTGTTGGAACGCATGGTCGAGAGCCACATTGCGCTCGGGCAGTGGCAGGAGGCAGATCAACAGCAACAGTATGCCTTCTATGTTCAAAACAAGGCCTATGGCGCACGGGATCCACGCATGGTGGAGGTCTTCGAGAACCTGGCCCGCTGGAACATCACCAGCTTCTTCCGGGGGATAGACCCGGATCCGAGCGCCCGTCTGCTTGAGACCTATCTGCTTTTCCGGGCCGCCGCGAACACCGTGGCTTTCCATTTCGGTACGGCCGATCCGCGTTATGTGTCTCTGCTGCGCGATGTAGCTGGCGCGTCAGACATGATGACCCGCTATACCCCGCCAGGAACCGTCACGGCCACCCCCACCAATCCCAATATTCGCCGGGTAAGCGAATTTGTCGGTGTGCCGAATGATCAGGTCAGGGTGCCCAATGGTGGTGGCGAGGGCGCGCTGCGCAAAATCCTGGAGTTCTACAGTGATGACGACCGGCCCGTAACCCGGGAGAATCTGCTGCTCCGAGTGCGGGCGCTGACGGAGCTCGGTGACTGGTACATGATGGAGCAAACGCGGCAGGCGGCGCTGGACGCCTACACGGACGCCTGGAATCTGCTGCTGACAATGGAAGATGGAAGAGTACTGGCGAAGCAATACTTTGATCAGATCGTTTTCCTGCCGACTTTTTCCCGTTTTGATGATGAGCGGCGCGAGGCCTTTCAGGTGTCCCCAGACTTCGGGGCCAGGCAGGGTTACGTGGATATTTCGTTCGACGTATCCCGTTACGGCCATGCGAGCAATTTCACGGTTCTGGCTGTGGAGCCTGCTGGTATGGGCCGAGTGGACATGATGGCGATCAACCACCTGCGGTCGCTGACGGTGCGGCCAAGAGTTGAAGAAGGGGAGACCCTGGCCACAACAGGCGAACGCTACCGCATGCCGTTCTGGTATCGCGAAATTCCGGTGCCTGCCGAAGTGGCCGCAGAGTAGTTGAAACAGATCACAACAGGTCTCATTATGCGCACAGCGATCATCGGCACGACACAGGACCTTTCAACATGAAGAATTCAGCAGTCAGACAACTCGTTGTGGTCAGCGCTGCGGTATTGCTGTTGGCGGGCTGTGAGTCCACCAGCCAGCAGTCTTCCCAGAGCTCCATGCCCTCAATGCCTTCGTCCTCTTCATCCTCCTCGTCTTCTTCGCCGAGCACGCCGTCGCCGTCCTCGCCAAGCGCGAGAAGTACGCCATCATCGTCCAGCTCCAGCTCCAGCTCCAGCTCCAGCTCCAGCTCCAGCTCCAGCTCCAGCTCCAGCTCCAGCTCGGGTGCAGGCAGCACCGCGTCGACGCCATCCATGCCTTCCTCTGCAGGTCGAGACTCCAGCTCCGGCAGCCAGTCCTCGTCCGGTTCCGCCATGCCCGCCACGGCTGGCGGGACAACGGGCTCGCAATCGAGCAGCACGGGTGGGGCGCAAACGACCGGCAGTGACGGTCGTCCTGGGTCGCCTTCCACAGGCGCCTCGGCAGGAACTTCTGCAGGAACTTCGGGCAGCCCCGCTGGCGCGGCCGGAACGCAATCTGCTGGTGCGCAGCGCGACGGCGCCGGTGGTCAGGCTGGAGTCAACGGCTCTGTCAGTAGTACCGCCAATGGTTCGGGCGGAGCCGGAGGCAACTACAGCCTCGATACTCTGCCCGGCGGGCTGGGTGACGCAGGCACCGGACCGATGACCACTGGGGAGCGCGCCGCCGTTCTGAATGGTGCGCTGAACCGTGGTTATGAAGAATTCGATGGTTTCATTCTGGAAGAACGGCGCCGTGCACAGGCCCAGGCCAATGCTGAACGCAACGCTGGCATCCCCGGCGACGCTGGTGGCAGCGACTCTGGCAGTGCTGGCGCAGGCGGGCAGTCCGTCATCGTCTCGGCAAGCCCCGGCGGCACGCCGTCAGGCCCGCAGGGTGCGGCAGGAGCGGGAGGCGGTTCGGGGGCGGAACAGCAGACCTTCCCGCCCCCCGAAGACATCCCCAATGGGCGGGACGACGACATCGTGGCCCGGCAGCTGCGTGAGGCTGCGATGAGCGAGCCCGATCCGGAATTGCGTGAAAAATTGTGGGATGAGTATCGGAAGTACACAGGTATAGGCGTTTAAATCATGTTGGCATCAATTTCGAATCAATTACTGACTATTCACACTCCTGTCCGCTTCGCAGCAGGTGCCAGAGCGCTGCTGCTCTGTCTGGTGGCACCGGTTTTGCTGGCCTGCTCCACAACCTCAGTCAAGTCCACCGAATATGTGCAGGTCGTGCAGGACAGTGCGCCGGTGTCCGAAGATCTGCTGATGGATATCGGCATCACCGTTTTCGATCCGGGCATCGATGAGATTGACGAAGACGAGGAAGAGCGCGTCAGCCCGGAGATCCGCAACGCCGAATCGCGCTACGCTCCTTATCTGCTCGCTGAAACCCTGCAACGCTCCGGCAACTGGGGCGTGGTGCGCGTGCTGCCCACCGAGACCACGACCATGGACGTCTATCTGCACGGGCAGATCCTGCAGTCCGACGGCGAGGGCATGCGCATCAAGGTCTCGGCCCGCGATTCCTGTGGCACCCTCTGGTATACCAAGGAGTATGAAGAGCACATCAGCCAGTTCAACTACGAGCCTTCCCA
>JAUSMU010000329.1 GCA_030645995.1 Gammaproteobacteria bacterium
AGCATGCTTTGGGTTTCACTGCCCCAGGCGTTGACGGTTTCGATCTGCTTGTACTTTTTGGTGGTGTCGGTGGCCTCAGCGATCTTCTCCATGTAACCATGGCTGTTGTAGGAGTACTGAACGCCGTGTTTGGTGGCGTCGACCTCCTGAAACACCCGGCCGATCTGGTCATAGGTCACGATCTGGCTGAAGTTACCTTCGGAGCCGTTGGTGCCCAGGGAGGTGTAGGTCTGGTGAATACGGCCCAGGTCGTCGTAGTCGTAGGCCATGACATAGCCACTGGCGCTGTCAGTGACGGTGCTGACCTTGCCAAGACCGTTGCTGGCAGAGTCGTACACCCAAGAGGTGTTGCCTTCAATCACTGTGCCGCCCGCTTTCTTGTCGACGCGGTTGAGCATGCGGCCCAGTGCGTCGTAAGTCATTTCGGTGCGTTGGCCGAGAGCATCCTCCTGCTGGGTAAGATCGTTGAAAAGGCTGTACTGATAGGACCATGTGCCTTGGTCGGGATCGTTGAGCGACACTCGTCGGCCCAGCAGATCGTAGGAGATGACAGTCTCGATATTCAGCGGTTGCGCTGCCGAGCCTTGCGAAATCAGCTTGGTGAGGTTGCCGCGCGCATCGTATTGATAGGCGATTCTTCCACCGAGGTCGTCAGTTACAAGGTAGGCAAGGCCGCGCGCATCACTGATCGCCGCTTTGGTCTGACCTTCCGCATTCGTGGCGATGACTCGGAGGCCTACAAAGCTGCCGCTTGTATAGCGATCATAAGCGCTGGTGGCTATGTTGTTGTCGACATCGGTGGTCTTGCGCAAGCGGCCAGCGACATCGTAGTCATTTACGCTCCAGAGCACTGCCTCAGACGATTTGTAAGGGTTGGAGGCGCGCCTCACCCGACCGGATTTGTCGTAATGGACATCGGTGGTCACCAGTGTGCCGTCAAAGCCTTTCACCTGCTGGCGAATGGAGCGTGACAGGTTGTCAAAATAGGTCGTTGATTCGCTGCCATCAGCAGCCATGCTGCGCAGTCTATACACGGCCCCTTCAGGGCAGCTTAATCCGCTCTCACAGAAACGATACTCGCTCTTGCTATAGCCGCCGGAATCGTTGCCCTGGAAGTACTCGCGCCCAAGTGCGCCGTAGGCGGTGTACGTCAATACACCATCCATGTTGGCAGTCACGGTGGGAGCACCATACGCATTGCGGGAGATAACAGTCATCTCCGCCTGCTCAAGCGAGTTGAATATCTGGTTGATGTAACGGCCACTGGCGTCATAAACCACCCGGGTGTAGCGCGATACACCGCCCGCTGTTTCGGTAGCGCGGATGCGATTACCGAAGTTATCACGCAAATAAGTGGTCGCCACTGTATAGGCGGAGTTGTTGGGTTCCTGCACTTCACTCGCCAACAGACCGGTGTTGGAATCATAGGTAAAGGCCGCCTGTCTCACTACGCCGGACGCGCCGTTCTGCGTTGTCGTAGTTTGTGTTGTCAGCAGTTGGTTGATATGCCACTTGGTGGTGTTGTGATTGTAGGTGTTCAGCGTCACAGTCTGGTAGGTGTTGCCATCGCCGACTTTTGTGATGGTCGCCATGCCAGCGCTGCCATAAGGTGTGTAGTTTCCAAACGTTGTGGTGACTGTGCTGAGTTCTCCCAGCACGGTGACTTGTGCGGAATTCGTGACAGTACCTGCCACACGATTGATCTCCACACTGTTGGTCACAACAGGCCTGAATGGGGCAGCGTCGGGGCCATTGAGATTATTCAATTTGGCATAGGTCAGAGAGGTCTCGCTCAACGGCGTGGCGTTGTTCGCGACATATGTCTTGCTCTCGGCAGGCAGCCCCGTGAAAGGGAACTGTTGGAGATAGGTTGTCTCTGTTCGCATGCCGGTCTGCTCGTCCAGCACAGACATCTTGTGGAA
>JAUSMU010000335.1 GCA_030645995.1 Gammaproteobacteria bacterium
TCCGTCGCGATCGTCGTCGCTATCCCACTCCCCATCGTGGTCGCCATCACCACCGACTGTGGCTGAGCTGGAATATACGGCATCCGTATCCAGCAGGCCCGCAAAGCCGTTATACCAGTCGTCTGTGTCGGAAGGATCACCACCTGCTCGTACCAATATCAATGCCAGTTGGTAGGACCCCTCGGCCAGTGTTGCAGTGCTTACCGTGTCGAGAAAAAACAAGCGAGAGCTCGTAAATGTAGAGTAGTCGTCAATTTTTACTTTGCTGGCCGTTTGTCTCTGGTCATACGCAACCACGTAAGCCTCGACACCTTGACTGCTGAGTAGCGCGGTATCGCCCCCAAAACTAATGCGAACGTCAAGGGTATCGCCCGGGTAGTAAATGTGCTTCACCGTTTCAATTTTACCGCTAAGATAGCTCGCATCATTGGTTAGATTGTAGGAGTCATCATTGTCGGCGAGCGAGATTGTAGCGCTGAATAATGCACCGATAAAAGCACTGTAAGTGGCGAGTTGTCTATATGGGATCTTCATATTTTTCGCTCCTGTCATTGGTTAAGTGACTTGAAGCGTGATCCCCGAAAATTAACGGATTCTTAAGCGCAATGCGATGTGCATCCGCCAATCTCCAATAACGTGATGTAGATCACGTTACCTATCTTTCATTCTGCATCCTTGGCTTGGGAATTATGGAGTACAAAAAACAATCTCGGGGCACTCCTCGAACTATTCTCAAGTTTCGGAGTTTGCCTTCCTGGCGAAACCCGCACTTCTCGAGCACCCGCATAGAAGCAACATTCGTGTCCAGTGCACAGGCTTGTATCCTGAAAAAACCACGGATGGAATGCCCCCAATTCACCATGCCCTTGGCGACGTCTGTGGCAATACCTTTTCCCCAGAACGAAGGATGAATATCGTAGGCCAGCTCAGCCGAAAGGTTAGCAGAAGACAGAGTGTGAAACCCAATTGTGCCCACCAGATTGTCGCTGACCTTGTCGACGATTGCGAAACGGATCGGAGATTCAGCTTCGTTTGCCAGGTAGCTCATGACCAATTTTTGGAGATCATTCTCGGAAGATAAGTTCCAGCTTGTGTGCTCGATAACGCTGGGAATAGAGAGGTACGAGTACCATGCGGGCACATCGGAAAGTCGGATAGGTCTTACATAGACATCGGCAGTGTCAAAGAGTGGCATGGCGATCATCCGTCCTATCATGTTTGGGGGAATCTAACCCGGAATCCACTCAGAAGACAATTGTTTGCTTAATACTGTGCGACGGGGGTGACTGCCATAGCGCTAACCGTCCGCAGCGTGATACACGCGCAATCCGAATCTGCTCTCCGTTCAAATTTGACCGCTCCATAAATCTGTCCTATTACTTGATCAAGGCTATCGAACAGGGAGGTTTACAGGATGAGTCACTTTCAGGCGCTATCATTTAGTGATAGCATTCGGCATGGATAGCGCTCAGCGCAGGATTTTGGCGCTGATTCTCGCGGGCATCGCCCCGTCGTCACTTGAGTGGCGAAAGGTGGAGGCCTTGCTGCTGGCTCTAGGGGCGAAGAGTGTTGAAGGGCGAGGCTCCCGCGTGCGATTTGAGCTGAACGGTGTCGTAGCAGCTTTTCACAAGCCGCATCCGGGAAAGGAAATCAAAGCCTACCAAATCAAAATCGTCAGAGACTTTTATATGAATCTGGAATAGCAC
>JAUSMU010000336.1 GCA_030645995.1 Gammaproteobacteria bacterium
CTGCGGCGATTCCAGGCTGAACCATTCCGTGGTGGTCAACGCGCCCGTGGAACCCCGGAACGACTGTTGCGGATGAATCTTGTCCGTAGTCACCACCAGCGTGTCCCCCTCCCAGTGTCCGACCGAGTCGCCCATCCAGCGAAACATTCCTTGCGGCAGTGGTTCGTCGTCGATGCGGATGATGCGGGCGTCATTGACCATCTCGGTCATGATCATCAGATAGTCGGGCGTCTGCACGATCCGGTAATTGCTGTTGTAGGACATGGGCACCATGGGCGGGCCGGCAGGAGACAGCACCGACAACAGGCAGCGCTCCCCCACAGTGCGCAGCTCGGGGCCATCGAATTCGGCTACGCCCGGGCGGGCCAGCATCTGCGAACGCCAATCCCTCGGGCCACCTTCTGGAGGTGGCGGCAGGCGACCATTGGGAGGATCGATGATCAGAGAAGTGCGAGCCTCGCCGTTGACGGTGACCACGCTGGTGTCGGGAAATTTCCAGTCTGCTTCCAGCCCGATGGGCGCGCCTTTTTCTGGTGGTGCGCGATCGGGGTCGATAGGCGCCGCCTCGCGCTCAATGCGGGCCGCAGTATTCACCACCTGCTGCGCAGCTTCCTCCGGGGTGTACGCGCGCTTGTCCCCTAAGGCCTCCGGGCGTTCCAGCGGAGTCTGGGTCTCATTGGTCCACACCCCCTGAAAATTCGGCTTGCCGTCGGGCGTGCGGGGAATCTCGCCGGACTGGGCGAGTGCCTCGGCGGCCAGTGCAAGCAGGAGCGCAGATAACAACGCGGCAGATGGTTTTGCTGTGAACATGAATGCAGTGGCTCCAGATAGTACTGCCGACAAGTGTAACCGCGCGGGGGCGTGGCAGCTGCTGCGGCATAGTGTCGCGCGTCGGTGTGGGGAGTGGCGTTGATGTGGATCAAGGAGGTGTTTTGGTGCCCCGGGCAGGATTTGAACCTGCGACCTGTCCCTTAGGAGGGGACCGCGCTATCCAGCTGTGCCACCGGAGCATGGGTGGAGGTACTGCGAAAAGTCTGGCTGTCTGGACAGGGCGCGGAGTATAGCACGGCAAATTGGGTGGGGAGGAGGGGAGTTGTGGGAGCGTACCCTGTGGGAGCGAGCCTTGCTCGCGATTGGACGCACGTTGAGATTAATCGCGGGCAGGCCCGCTCCCACAGGTTAAGGTCACACAGGTTAAAATTGCACAGGTTAAGGTTAAACAGGTTAAGGTTAAACAGGTTAAGGTCAGGCGCTGATCTTGTTGTTTTCCACTTCGGCGCGGCGGCGCTGGATGGCCATGGTGCGGGCTTTCTTGTCACCGTACTTGTTGATGGAGAAATAGGCATTGCGCTGGCGGCGCACGCCGTCGGTGTTTTCCTGCCAGGTGGCGACCCAGGCGTGATCGCTCTCGGAGTAGCTGACGCCGATTTCACCGGAGGAATTCAAGGGGGAGACTTTGCGCGGGCTGAATTTGGTGAAAGGCCAGTTTTCGCCGTAGATCTTCTTGCCTTCTTCGTCGCGCTTTTTCATCGCGGCCTTGATGGCCTTGTCCTTGCCGCCATATTTCTTGAAGGGGAAGGATTCCTGGAAGCTTTTGTTGTCGTATTTGATACGCACCCAAGCGCAATTGGTGCCGCGGGACTCAATGATGCTGATGTGATGAAGCGGATCCAGTTTCTTCACAAAACTCTCTCCTTGGATTCAAAGTCACGATTAACGTATTGGTGCCGTACTCACTCTTGCAGTTCAGTCTTGTAACTCAGGCCTACAGGCGCTCGCCCATGTGACAGGCCATATGTTGAATCACGCCCGGTTTCTGACAGGCGATCTTCGCAATCTTGTATTCGTAATCTTTCGCTGCCGGGTCCAGGCCTACCGCTTCGCCTATGGCCGCACTCATGTCAGCCTCAGCAGCCTGCCGGGTTAGATAAGGCCCGGAGATGTTCACCTGCAACGTCGGTTCATTGGGCGCCGTAGCGACAATGTAAAAATTTTCTGCGTTCATTGCTTCTAATGTGCTGATCGCGACGGG
>JAUSMU010000340.1 GCA_030645995.1 Gammaproteobacteria bacterium
CTTCATCAAGGATGGGCTGTTCCCAACCCCGGCCATTTTCAACGCTATCCAGCGTGTCTCGGACACCGCTTGGAAGGAGATGTACAAGGTGTTCAACATGGGCCACAGGATGGAGGTCTATTGCCTGCCGGAGATGGTGGAAACGGTAATCGCGGCGGCGGCAACCTTCAATATCGATGCCCGCATGGTGGGCAGAACCGAGGCGGCAGAAGATGGAAATTGCCTGAGCTTGTATCACGGGACTGAGATTTTCAGCTATCGGCTGTGACGGCCAATATGGCAGACATTTCACAGATCACTTCCAGAATGCTGCCTAGCTGATGTGTTGACAATGGACGCAGGTCTAATCAAAATCTGTATATCTAATGTATATGCAAGAGGGGGTAGGACATGCGTGACGCTGCAATCAATCTCCGGGCTTTGCCTGAACAGCGTGATCTGATCGATTACGCGGCTAACCTTCTCGGCAAGAATCGCTCGGACTTCATGCTTGAAGCAGCTTGTGAACGTGCTCAGTCGGTAGTGCTGGATCAGGTTTTTTTCAGTTTGGATGCTGAAAGGCTCAAACAATTCAACGCCACATTGGATGCGCCTCCCGGCCCCAATCCTGGTCTTGAGCGCCTCATGGCCGTCCAAGCCCCTTGGAATGATGGGGCGGCATGACTGCGCTGCTGTGGGCTCCGCAGCCCCTCACTGCTAATCATCGTCTGGACGAGTTTAATTGCGGAGAAACAAGTCTGGATGACTGGTTGAGGCGCCGTGCGCTCTCCAATCAGTCGAGTGGGGCCAGTCGTACTTTTGTGGTGACTGATCAAGAGGGGCGAGTGTTTGGCTACTATGCTTTGGCGGTCGGATCAGTGTCGCACGAATTGGCCACGAGCTCTGTACGACGGAATATGCCCGACCCGATTCCAGTGATGGTGCTGGCTCGGCTTGCGGTTGATGAGCGTGCTCAAGGAGTCAAACTTGGTGCGGCTTTGCTTCAGGATGCTGTCAAGCGTTGTCTGGCAGTCTCGCAAAACGCCGGTGTAAAGGCATTGCTTGTCCACGCACTGCACGACCACGCCAAGACGTTTTACGAATATTATGGTTTTCGGGCGTCGCCACTACACCCCATGACGCTGATGTTGAGTTTGAGCTCCTTTGCATAACGACAGCGATTTTCAGCTGTATGGCATTGCGCGCAAATACTGAATCCAATGTCGCCAGGCGCGTTGCATTTACTTGCATTGCGCTCGCGAGATGCCGCGCAGCCCCTGCACGCGACCCGGTTTCAGCGTTCAGGCTCAAGAGAGCCGTGTCGTGAAATGTGTTGTTGTCTACAGGGAACAGTCTCAAGTCGATGGCGCAAAGCAATCTACATAGAAAATCATCAGTACCTGGCTTCGTTGCGCAATTCCTCGATCACCGAGTCGCTCATCTGCATCGAATCCCGCGCCCTTGCCAATTTTTCTGAAAACGCCCTGCGATCCCAGGGTTCTGTCCGAATCGTCAACG
The DNA here is from genome assembly GCA_030645995.1 of Gammaproteobacteria bacterium. Lineage (GTDB taxonomy): Bacteria > Pseudomonadota > Gammaproteobacteria > Pseudomonadales > Pseudohongiellaceae > UBA5078. The sequence goes on from JAUSMU010000340.1 coordinate 1,498, forward strand.
CACCATCTTCAGTCAGAGACACCTGTACTGTATCTCCAGCCTTAAGCCCCGCACGGCGGACCAATTCTTGAGGGAGGCGCAGCGCCAAGCCGTTTCCCCATTTGCAGACACGCAGCTTCATTTTCTCTCCTTATTGATGTTCAGGAACCTGCACCCATTATCAGCGGGATCGCTATTCCCGCAAGCCCCCGTTTCGCAGCGAACACTCCCACCACCTTGGGACTTTCCCCATCGTTGTCAGTTATACTCGCGCCACTTTAAACCCAACCCATAGACGCCGTCTTTCCTATGTCCGCCAGCGCCGCCGCCACGTCAGTTCACGCCCATGATGCCCCCGCGTCTCCTCTGTTGCAGGCCAGCGCGCTGTTCTGCGAGCGGGATGACCGTGTGCTGTTCAGTGATCTGAATTTCAGCCTCTTTCCGGGTGAGTTGATGCAGGTGCAGGGCAGCAATGGCAGCGGCAAGACCACGTTGCTGCGCATTTTGTGCGGGCTGAACAGTTCCTATGAGGGCGAAATCTACTGGGACGGCGTGGCGATTGACGAGGATCGTGAGTCCTTTCTGGCTTCGTTGCTCTATATCGGGCACCGGGTGGGCGTGAACAAGATTCTGACGGCGCGGGAGAATCTGCGCTGGAGCAGTGCGTTGCATGCGCCGGTGACCGATGCCGATATCGATGCGGCGCTGGAAGGCGTGGGGCTGGCGGGTTACGCCGATGTGGTGTGCCGCAACATGTCGGCGGGGCAGCAACAGCGCGTGTCGCTGGCGCGTCTGCTCCTGAGCCCGGCGCGCTTGTGGGTGCTGGACGAGCCGTTTACGACGCTGGACGTGAATGGCGTGAAGACCTTGGAGCGGCTACTGGCGGATCACGCTGGCCGGGGCGGCGCCGTGCTGGTCACGACCCACCATAAGCTCGACGTGCCCTATGAGCTGCGTCGCTTGAATCTGGACAGGCCATGACTGATCACTCGACTGCCAATCATTCAACCAACAGGCGAGCCGTCACAACCACCGGCGACCGTCCCCAGGTCAGCACCTTCAGCGCCTTCAAGGCCACGCTGCGCCGCGATCTGCTGATTGCGCTCAAGCGCCGTAATGACCTGCTCAATCCGCTGATGTTCTTTCTCATCGTGGTGTCGCTGTTCCCGCTGGGCGTCTCGCCCGATCCGGTGCAGCTGACCAGCATCGCGGCGGGGACCGTCTGGGTGTCGGCGCTGCTGGCGTCGATGCTGTCGCTCGACAACCTCTACCGCGCCGATTACGAAGACGGTTCGCTGGAGCAGTTGCTGCTCTCGCCACAGCCGCTCTATTTCATGGTGCTGGCCAAGAACATCGCGCACTGGCTGATCAGCGGGCTGCCGGTGGTGCTGCTGGCGCCATTGCTGGCGTAC
>JAUSMU010000349.1 GCA_030645995.1 Gammaproteobacteria bacterium
CGCAACGCCATACGCGCTCTTGGCGGTGCGGGCGGTACGGGTGCGGAACATATTGATCAGGGGCAGAAGACGGATCACGAGGTGCAGATTACGCAACATAAAGGTCAGGGCCACCATGATCGGTGCCACGATGAAATGAATAGGCAAGCGTCCCAGCAGAATCAACACCACCACGCTCACCAGAATCACCGTCAACACCAGCAGCATGTTGAACTGCCGCTGGTTGAGGTTATAGCGGATCGCGAAGCGCCGCAGACCGATGTAGGCAAGAATGGGCAGCGCCAGAATCAGGATGTAACGCAACAGAAACACCGGACCTATGCCCCCATTTGCTGAGTCAGCCGCTTGACCTCAGCGCCGGAGGTACGCGAGAAGTGTTCCAGCGCCTGCAGCCCGCCGCTGGCGTAGATGGCCACCGCCCGCAGCAACTCCTTGAGCTGCCCGACACTGGCCGCGTCGAACTGCGAGTAAGCGCCCTTGGAGACTCGCGCCAGGGTTTGGAAGGTCTGCCGAGCCTGCGGATCACCGCCCTCCTGAAACACGAACAATGGCACATTGAGGATGCCCAACTGGCCGGCCAGCTGTGCAAGTACCTCGGGGTTCTCCTCCATAGCGTCGCCGACATAGACGACGCAATGAATGCGCTGAGTGCGGTTCTCCGCCAAGGCATGACGCAGGACGCGCTCAATCTGCGTGGTGCCGGCACGGCACTGGATGCCCGTCATCAAGCCCAGCAGTGCAGAAGAATCACGGCACCAGGCCGTCTTGTAGAATTCCGCAAACCCCCGGAAATACGTCAATTGCACCTGCAGACCACCCTGCGCCTGCGCGGCCTGGAACATCTCGGCCTGCAACTGACTGGCTTGATCCCAAGTGCGCTCGCGGCTGCCGGTGGCGTCCAGTGCAAACAGCAGGCGGCCCGCGCCCGCTGCCTTACCAACCGGCGGCAAGGCAGCCACTTTCTGCAGGAAGGCGGAGACATCGTTCTTGCCAGCGACGGTAGCGGCGGTGCTTTTTTGGACGACCGTGTTGTTGACGACTGCCTTGTCGGAAACGTTGGTACCTGTCAGAGCACCGGTCATGGCCAGCACTTTGGAG
>JAUSMU010000363.1 GCA_030645995.1 Gammaproteobacteria bacterium
AACAAATACATGGAGCCGATTCGTGCCCATGGCATCGCCTCCAATTCCATGGGCTATCTCGTGGATGCAACGACGGCGATGGCGTGGCGTGCGCCGATGATCGTCGGCGCCTTCAAGCAGATGCTGGAGCAGACCCTGTGGTCAGACCTGGATTATTTGATCATCGACATGCCGCCGGGTACGGGAGACATTCAACTCAGTCTTTCCCAGTCGGTGGCAGTCAGTGGTGCAGTGATCGTGACCACACCGCAGGACGTGGCGCTGCTGGATGCGCGCAAGGGCATCGAGATGTTCCGCAAGGTGAATGTACCGATTCTAGGCATAGTCGAGAACATGGGAGTGCACATCTGCTCCAACTGCGGACACGCTGAGGCCATTTTCGGCGAGGGTGGTGGCAAGCAGATTGCGAAGGACTACGGTGTCGACGTCATCGGGTCACTGCCACTGGATCTCTCAATTCGTGAGCACACGGACAGCGGCAACCCGATTGTGGTGGCTCAGCCCGACGGCGCGGTGGCAAAGGCCTATCGCGCGCTGGCGGAAAAAGTCGTGCAGAAGATTGAGGGGCTGGGTGCCTCAAAATCAGCGCGGCCCAGCATCAGCATGACGGACGACTGATGTCCGTGGTCAGGGTGATGGTGTGACCTCGAAACGATAGATGATGTAGGACATGGGGGAGTGCAGCACACTGAAGCGGTGCGGTATTCCCGCAGGCAGTACGACGACATCACCCGGGCCTATCTCCTGCGTGTCGCCCCCGATCTGTGTCACAAAGAAGCTCGGCGTATCGCCGAGGTTGGGGGGATCGGATACGGCACGCTGCTCCTGCATTTCTCCGCCTGTGACGAGCGTGCCGGAACCTTCGATGATCTGATAGATCTCCGTCAACTCTTCGTGCATCAGTGCCCGGTTTTCCGCTGCGGTGCGATGCACAATGCCCACGCGCACCAACCCGCCTTTGACTGGAGTCTCATTGACCTTGGTGTCCAGAATGTTGCCCGCTACGGAGCGGCTCATGGTCGCTTGCCAATCGGCAGCCTTTACGACCGCTGCTGCAGACGCGGCAGGGGGCTGTGCATATGCCAATGCGTGGGGTAACAGAAAAGTTATCACTGTACCGAAAAGAACCTTGCGGATAATCGTCTTCATGCCAAGTCTCCTGAGAGGGCCTTTTGAATGCCCCGGTTATCGACGTGTCTGATCGAGCTAAAGACTACACGTGCTCTCCCGGCAGGCGGATGTTTCTGACGATCTCCTGCACCTCGAATGGTGGTTCGACGGTGAAGCGGCAGACCACCAGTGCGACCACGAGATTGAGAAGTGTGCCCAGTGTCCCGATCCCTTCGGGGGAGATACCGAACCACCAGTGTTCGGCGGTGCTCATCGTGGGATTGATGAACTTGAAGTAGATGATGTAGGCCGCAGTGAAGGTAAAACCAGAGACCATCCCGGCCACAGCTCCGTGCTTGTTCATCCTGCTGTAGAAGATACCCAGTACGATGGCCGGGAAGAACGAGGCGGCCGCCAGCCCGAAGGCGAAGGCGACCACCTCGGCCACGAAGCCGGGCGGATTGATGCCGAAATACCCCGCGATCAGGACTGCAAAGAAGATGGCAATGCGTGCGTAATTCAGCTCCTCCTTCTCAGTGGTGTGGGGTCGCAGGCAGCGCTTGATCAAGTCGTGGGAGATTGACGTCGATATCACCAGCAGCAGTCCTGAGGCGGTGGAGAGTGCCGCCGCGAGTGCGCCCGCCGCCACCAGTGCCGCGACCCAGTTCGGCAGTTGAGCAATCTCCGGATTCGCCAGCACCATGATGTCCCGATTGACGGTCAATTCGTTGACTGCAGCGTTTCCCACATACTGAATTCGGCCGTCACCATTCTTGTCATTGAATGTGATCAGGCCCGTGCGCTCCCAGGTTGAGAACCACGAGGGCATGGCGCTGTATTCGGCGTTGTTCACCGTGTCCAGCAGATTGGTCTTGGAAAATGCCGCCAGTGCAGGCGCGGTTGTATAGAGCAGCGCGATGAACAGCAGCGCATAACCCGCAGACTTGCGCGCGTCGCGTACTGACGGCACCGTGAAGAAGCGAATGATCACATGCGGCAGTCCGGCGGTGCCAAACATCAGCGCGGCGGTGATGAAGAAGACGTCCTGTGTGCTCTTCTGTCCTTCGGTATAGGTGCCGAATCCCAACTCTCTGGACAGGCCATCCAGGCGATCCAGCAGATAGCCACCGCCATATTCAGGCGTCAGTTCTGAGCCAAAGCCCAGTTGTGGAATCGGATTGCCGGTCATCATCAGCGACAGGAAAATCGCCGGAACCATGTAAGCGAAGATCAGCACGCAGTACTGGGCGACCTGGGTATAAGTGATGCCCTTCATGCCGCCGAGCACCGCATAACAGAATACGATCGCCATCCCGATGACGACACCGGTCGTGATATCGACCTCCAGAAAGCGCGAGAAGACGATCCCGGCACCCTGCATCTGACCACAGACATACACGAATGAAATCACGATGGCGCAGAATACTGCCGTCAGCCGCGCGCTCTGCGAATAATAACGGTCGCCGATGAAGGCCGGCACGGTGAATTTGCCGAACTTGCGCAGATAGGGCGCCAGCAGCAACGCCAGCAATACATAGCCGCCGGTCCAGCCCATCAGGTAATAAGCGCCGTCCCGCCCCAGAAATGAAATCAAACCTGCCATCGAGATGAAGGACGCCGCCGACATCCAGTCGGCAGCCGTTGCCATGCCATTGGTCAGGGGGTGGATACCACCACCGGCGACATAGAAGTCGTGTGTGGAGCCGGCCTTCGACCAAAGCGCGATCAGGATGTAGAGGCCGAAAGACAGGAAGATGAACAGATAGGTCCAGATCTGCACGCTCATGGTTTGACCTCCGTGTCGACATTCGCAGAGTGAGCAGTATGCAATTTGTCAGCCGTCTCGATCTGATCGAGCTTGTACTGATGATCCAGCCTGTCCATGAGCCGGATGTAGACAAATATCAGGATCACAAAACCATAGATCGACCCTTGCTGGGCCATCCAGAAGCCGAGCTTGAAGCCGCCGAGTCGAAAGTTGTCGAGAAGATCCGCCAGCAGGATGCCGCAGACAAAGGAGATGAAGAACCAGATACACAACAGAATGAGCACTATTCTGATGTTGGCTTTCCAGTACGAGCGCGCATTTCTGTCGGACATTGCGGGCCTCTTATAATTTATTGATTTTGTTGTTTTTTATTCTTTGTCCACACAAGGGCAGCGCCGATGGTATCACTAAAAAAATAGCTCGTACATCGGCTGCAGTTGCTGACCGCTGCCCCTCAGAGCTGGTTGTTGATTTATTAATCAATTGCATTACTATTCATGACGTTGATATAAATTGATCACGGTATTCCTGATAAACGTGAAGTGACGGCGCATATGAGTCTGAAGAAATGTGATCTCAATTTGTTTCTGGTATTCGACACGATTTATTCGGAACGGAATCTGACCCAGGCAGCCAAGGCTTTGGCTATTACCCAGCCGGCAGTGAGCAATGCGTTGGCGCGGTTACGCAAGCTCTTCAATGATGAGCTGTTCGTGCGTACAGCCAGAGGCATGTTGCCGACGCCTGTGGCCGATGGGATAGCCCAGAATGTCTCGGACGCACTTGGTCTTCTCAATGCCAGCATTATGGAACGAGAAGAATTTTACCCGGCGCTGGCCGAGCGGATTTATCAGTTCAGCATGACCGATCTGGCAGAGGACCTGGTGTTGCCTCGGCTGATTCCGTATTTTCAGCAGCATGCGCCCGGGGTGGCGTTGCAGAGTTACTATGTCAAACGCACGGAGCTCGTGCGCAATCTGGCACGCGGTGAGATTGATTTCGCTGTCGATATTCCGATCGTGGAGGACTCTCAGCTTTGTCATCAATCTCTGACGGTCGATGACTACGTCTGCGTTGTGCGCCATGGACACCCGGCCCTGCAACAGGAGTTGACGCTGGAGCGCTTCATGGCGCTGCAGCATATTCATGTGTCGAGTCGTCGCAAAGGGCTGGGACAGATCGATGTGGCATTGCTCAAGCATGGCTGTGAGCGTCGCATCATGTTGCGAGTTCAGCATTACAGGGTTGCGGCCGCCATCGTCGAGACAACAGACCTTGCCCTGAGCGTGCCGCGCTACCTGGCGGTCAAATACGATCTGGAAATTCTGCCGCTGCCTTTTGCGGTGCCTAAACTCGATTTCCATCTGTATTGGCACAAGCACTCCGATAGCGATGCGTCGCATCGCTGGCTGCGAGAAGTCATGACGAGGCTATTCAGGCTGTGAACATGTGCAGAGCGGTGCCACCACCGCTTACTCGATGTATTCCTTGATGTAGTTCAACAGTCTGCGACGATGCACACGAGCGGCCTCGGTGTCATCCTTGCTGTAATTGCGGACGATCTGACGGATAGCCTGCCGTTCGGCAAGCGGGAAATCGGTGACGAACGCGTTGACATCTTCTTCCGATCCGGCCAGTAGTCGATCACCCCATTGCTCGATCAATTGTGCGCGCCGAACCTGAGCGATGTCGGGCGTGCGCATCTTGTCCAGTTGCGCCTGGATTTCGTCATGATTGGAATCGCGCATGATCTTGCCAATGAGCTGCAGCTGGCGCCTT
>JAUSMU010000368.1 GCA_030645995.1 Gammaproteobacteria bacterium
CTCACTGGGTGTTTCCGAGCCCGTCGTACAGCAGCAGGGCGCCAATCGTATCGTCGTGGAATTGCCGGGTGTGCAGGATACTGCGCAGGCGAAACGCATTCTGCAGCGTATTGCCACACTGCAGTTCCACCTTGAGGCGGCGCCCGGTTCGGCCTCCAACTCTTATACCGCCTACGAATACCAGGGCATGATGATCAACGTCAACAATGACGTCATTCTGCAGGGCGATCGTGTCAGCAACGTGCGTTCCGCGCTCGATCAACAGGGCCTGCCGCAGGTTGTGATCAACCTCGATGCTCAGGGCGGCGAGCAGTTCAGCAGGGTGACCCGTGAAAACGTCGGTAACCCCATGGATATCATTCTCAGCGAGACCAAGACCCGTGCCGTGACGGTTCCCGGAGAGAACGGCGCCATGGTCGAACAGCAGGAGACTTATGAAGAGAAGCGCCTTATCAGCCACGCCGTGATCCGTGCCGCGCTCGGTCGTGAGTTCGTGATCACCGGTCTGACGACTACCGAGGCCAATGAGCTGTCGCTGCTGATTCGCTCCGGCGCGCTCGCGGCTCCGATGTACTTCGTGGAAGAACGGACGCTGGGCCCCAGTATGGGTGCCGAGAATATTGAGCAAGGCAAACGTGCGACCTACCTCGGTGTGGGGTTGGTGGTGCTGTTCATGCTCTGGTACTACCGTGGGTTCGGCGTCGCCGCGAATATTGCGCTGGCAGTAAACCTGCTGATGTTGATTGCGATCATGTCCATCATCTCGGCGACACTGACGCTCCCGGGTATCTTCGGTATCGTGTTGATCCTCGGTATGGCGGTGGACGCCAACGTCTTGATCTTCACCCGCATACGTGAGGAATTGGCGGCGGGGCTGTCTCCGCAAAGCGCAATTTCGGCGGGTTTTGACCGCGCTTTCGGCACCATCATGGACGCCAACCTGACGACGTTGCTGGTGGGCATTGTACTGTTCTCCATAGGTACCGGCCCGGTGAAGGGCTTCGCTGTGACGCTTATGATCGGTATTTTCACTTCGGTGTGGACCGCCATTGTGGTCACTCGCGCCGTTGTTAACCTCATGTATGGTGGCCGTCAGGTAAAGAGCCTGTCGATTGGCAATTACGTCTGACAGGCGTTCGAGACAAGATTCTGGAGT
>JAUSMU010000373.1 GCA_030645995.1 Gammaproteobacteria bacterium
GATCATGCCGTCGTATCCCGAGCTTTTCGACGGCTCTCCGGCGCAGCCGAGGCAGGAAGCGCGTGACCTGGTGGCCTATCTGGAGACTCTCGGTCGCGCCCGCGAGCTGGCCTGGCCGGAGGGTGAGGTGGCGGCCAAAGCTGCGGCAGCGGACAACATGTGGGCGCAGATGTCTTTCTCTGCCCCGGTGCTGAATGCGCATCCTGCGCGTACACAGCCGCGTGGTCTGGCACCGGCTTTTGGCACACCCGCCGCGCCCGAGCTTGGGCTGCAGCTGTGGCGTGACAACTGCTCCGGTTGTCACGGCGTCGATGGTCGTGGTGTCGGGCCTGCATCTGCCTGGCTGCAGCCGCAACCCACCAATCTCGCAGTGCGTGAGTACACCAGCGCTCGCCTTGGCGATATTCTCTGGAATGGTGTGCATGGGTCGTCGATGCCGGGCTGGCGTGATCAGCCCGCAGCCAATCTGGCGGCACTCGTCGAGGTGGTGCATGGCTTTCAGCAGGAGGAACTCACCACCCGAGCCACGCCTGAGCTGTTGGCGACGGGAGCGCGAATCTACGCCGCGCACTGCGCCGAGTGCCATGGCGTCACTGGTGCTGGCGATGGGTTCGCGGCAGATCAGCTGGCAGTACTTCCCACTGATTTCCGAGGCGAGCGTCCCGCTCTGGAGGAAAACATCCGCGTCCTTCGCATCGGCGTGCAAGGCACGCCGATGGCCCCGTGGACGGATCGCCTGAGTGACGACGAGATCGTCGCGGTGTCACACTATGTTCGTGAGTTTTTCGTCCGTGAAAATTCGGTTCCCGAAGGAGTCGGCCAATGATTACCAATCTGATTGTCGGTCTGTCGCTCGCCTTCGCCGTTGCCCTGCTGCTGGCGAACTGGCTGGTGCCGACGCTGCGTCGGCAGATCGAACAACCGAAGTACACTTTTCAAGAGCAGTTGCAGCACTTTGACAAACAGCACTTCGACAAACAGCGCCAGGACACACAGGCCAAAGTATCGGATCAGGCCACAAGGTCTGACAAGGAGCGCACCAATGAAATGCGATAAACAACATGGCGGAATAGTGCTGGCGGCCCTGCTGGGTGGCGCGGCAGGCATCGGTATTATCATGGTGGCGCTGTTCATGGCGAGACCGGGTGTCGATGCGCTGGCGACCGCGCCGGAACAACCCTCTGCTGATTATGGGCGGCGTCTGCTGCGTGACACCGCAGAGCTGATGGGGCCGGGCCATGAGAACCCGGAACTGCGTTACACCGGTTCGCATATGGACTGTTCGTCCTGCCACCTCGACACAGGTACCAAGCCCGGCACTCTGTCACTCATGCAGTCGGCTTCACGCTACCCCCGTTTCTCCGGCCGTGATGGTGGCGATGGTGACATGCGCGACCGCATCAACGGTTGCATGACGCGCAGCATGAATGGCCGCGAGCTGCCGCGCGACAGCGTGCAGATGGTGTCCATGGAGCTCTACATCAACAGCCTGCAGGCTCAGTACAGCGCCATGAGCGCGAGCCGGCGCACGGCAGTCGAACCCGGCGCTTTTGTCGAGCCGGATCGTGCGGCCGATCTGCAGGCGGGTCAGCTCGTCTACGAAGAGCGCTGCGTGGTGTGTCATGGGGTCGAAGGGCAGGGGTTGCAGGCAACGCTGGATCTGAATGATGGTTATGTATTCCCACCGCTGTGGGGGCCTGACAGCTTCAACGACGGTGCAGGCATGAACCGTGTACTCACGGCATCGCTGTTCATCAAGGCACGCATGCCGCTGGGCCAGCCCGATCTGACCGATGATCAGGTCTTCGATGTCGCAGCCTACATCAATTCCAAAGAGCGGCCGCATATGGCCAATCTGGAACAGGATTATCCGGATCGCACCACCAAGCCGGTGGATGGTCCATATCCTCCTTACGCCGATGATTTCCCCGTCGAGCAGCATCGCTTCGGTCCATTCCGACCGATTCGCGAGTTTTACGCGAGCCAGAAAAAATAAAACCCGCGAGCCAGCGCTGGTCGCGGCTCACGGGTCTGTTTTTCAGGACATCGCTGTTCGAGCACTACGGCTCGTGCTGCGGTCAGCCCGCGACGAGCACGCTGTAGCCATACTCCTGCGAACGCGTGGTGGCGAGCACGCCAGCTGGTACCATGCGTGCGCCCTTGGTGATCGAGGCCACCAGCTCCTGATAGATTTCCTCTGCGTTGCCGCCGGTCGCGCGCGCCAGCATTCCGGAAATGGCGCGCGTGGCACGGTTGCACACGGCAAACTGTACGCCGCGTCCGGCAATAGTTTCGAGGGTGTTGCCCCGGCTGGCCAGATCGGCACGATCCGGCATGTGCAGAGGGTTCACCGTGAAGGATTGCTGCGTTCTCGGGTCCGGAAAATTCACATAATCCGCCAGTGCAGCGCTGTACTTTGTCCAGATGGCGTCGCTCCACGCGAGCGGAGTCGCCTGGTGGCGGAAGCACACAATCATGGCGTAGTCGGCATCGCTGCCACCGTAGACGTCGGCGTGCGAGCCCAGCATGTTGTTGGCGTAGTTCATGGCAGTAATGCCGCCCAGCGTGGAGTAGGTGTCTATGTACGCGCGGTGCCCGCCTGGAAGTTGATCCATCCAGGCATCTTCTTCATGACGTGTGGGTTCGAAACGCCTGGGCGCCGTCTGTGCACTGGCGGTGCCGGCCACTGCGGCGGCTACCGAGGCACCCGCAGCGACGAAACCGAGTCGGCTGAGAAACGAACGACGACCCGAGGGTGGGTTGGAATGATCTGACATGTCATGCTCCTGTAAAAAGAATTGCCCTTGATTTGAGACCGCCGCCCCTTTCGCTACGCTTGACTGACCTCATGTGATCACGACCGATAGAGCTTCTCGAGATTGAGTGCCAGCTCGTCGACATTGGAGTCCTGCAGCTTCTGTTGTTGTTCAATCAATACCGGTGCGTACTGCTCCAGTTGCCGCTTCTGAAAAGCCAGCTCGCGCTGCGTTTGTTCGCCGATGCCTGAGTTCAATACGGTCTCGAACGCAGCGTTCAAATCCGACCAGACGTCGCTGCTGCTGTCATTGTAGCCAGCGGCCATGAACAGCAGGGTCTGAACTTCCAGATTTTCCAATCCGGTGAACTGCTCGCCTGCGCTATCCTGCTTCAAACTGGCAGCAATATCCAGTGTGTTGCTCGCGGCGGAGCGGACCTGTGCCATCGCGCGCAAGAAGTCGGCGATGACCCATTCCATGGCATTCGCGGAGTCAACCAGCTGCGCGGCCTGGGTGGCGATGGCGGCGCGAGTCGCGCTGTCCATGGCAACGGGCGGATAGGCGAGTGCCCGAGCATGCCGCACCAGCTCGATGTGTTCGTACTGCAGGAAGTCATAATGTGCCACCGCACCGCTTTGCACGCGCTGCAATTCGCTCGCGATGCGCGCCTCGCCCTGGGTCACCTTCTCCAGAGCCGCGAGATACGCCTCCTCGTGTGTCTGAACAGGAGTCAGATTCTGCGCCACGGCTGTCTGCAGGCAGACGATGCCAGTTAGTGCTGTGAACAGCAAAGTCGATTTGAATCCCAATCCACGTGCCTTTCTGTTACTCAAGCGTGAAGTCATGTTCATGTTCAGTGGCTCCCAGTGTGGTTGTGGTCAGTGCTGCCGCTTTGGTTCTGGTTCTGCATCTGTTGCATCTGCATCATGTGTTGCTGATGGTCGTGCCCCTGCATCTGCCCTCCGTTCTGGTGGTTCATGGCATCAGGCATCTGCTGGCGCATCTCGACCTGCAACTGCTCGCTGGTCATGCCGCGCATCATGCCACCGCCGAAGAATTCACTACTGAGTGTTCCGAGGAACGCTACGATGTCATTCACGTCGTCCTCACTCAGCGTGCGTCCGGCCTGCAGCTGGCCCATCTGTGCAACCGCCTCTTCCAGTGTGGCGACACTGCCATCGTGGAAATAAGGGGCGGTCATGGCGATATTGTGCAGAGTCGGCACTTTGAAGACCTGACGATCCTCGTCGCGCCCGGTTCTGCGGTAAAGCCCCGGGTCAGCAGCCGCTGTT
>JAUSMU010000374.1 GCA_030645995.1 Gammaproteobacteria bacterium
AGCCACACCGAACGACATGGTGATCTGCACCTGTTTCTCTTTGAAGTGGAAGGGACATTGTTCAATGGCTTGCCGCAACTTGTTGGTCAGCCGCTCGGCATCTTCCAGCGATGTATTGGCCATGACGATGGCGAACTCCTCACCGCCGTAGCGGGCCACGAAGTCGCTCTTGCGCACGCGGTTGGAAATTTCTCGCGCGAGCACCTTCAAGACCTTGTCACCCGCGAGATGCCCGTAGGTGTCATTGATGCGCTTGAAATGGTCGACATCGCAGATGATCAGGCAAAGCTCCTTGCCATCCCCTAGTGCCTGACTGTTGAGCCACTGTTCCGTCTCATGGCGAATCTGACGGTCATAGGCCGCGCGATTGGGCAGTTCAGTCAGGGCGTCACGCATGGCTTTCTGTTCCTGCTGCGCCAGATGCAGGCGCAACTCGCGGGACTCCTCCTCCATGCCTTTAAGTCGCTCCTCCAGCATGCGGGTCTGCTCGCTGCTGGCGTCCTCCTGACTATTTTTCAACACCTTGAAACCATCCATCGAGGAAAGAATGGCATCGAGCTGATGCTGAACGGCGCTCTTGAGTTCACCGATATCGGAAGCACTTTCCACAGAGCTGGCAATGCCGCTGACCTGAGTCCTGACCGCCTGATCGAGGGCGGAGTCCGAGTCGCGCGCCTCCTGTTCCAGCGCACGGGAGAATTGCACATACTGCTGCACTTGCCCGAGCCCGGTGTTCAGTTCATTCAGGAAGCGCTGGAATTCGGAGCGCTCCTGGCCCAGCGAGCTGGTAATCACCGCAGAGATGTCTTCCAGCACCGCAACAAATTCGTACCAGTTGAGGCCGCGCGCCACCTGGTCACGAATTTTCTTCGCCAGAGTAATCGACTGCTCGGAGACGTAGATATTCTCAAGGATTCGCAACAGCACCGGCTCGGCGTGATTGGCGATGGCGGAAAAGCCGGGCTCGTGAGTTTCGGTTATCTCGTGAGTCTCGGTTGTCTCGTGAGTTTCGGTTGTCTCGTGAGTCTCGGTTGTCTCGTGAGTCTCGGCGCTCTGAGCACCTTCGACACCTTCGGCCCTTTCTACGACACCTCCAGCTTTATCAACGCCTTCAACACGATCACTGCTCGCGGGCCGCGCGTCCTGTTCCGGGCCGCCCTGCGCTTGCCGTTCGGCGCCTGCGGCCAGGCTGGCGGACGACAAGGCAGCGCTCCGTGCTGGCGTCAATGACTCGGCGGAGACGGCTTGCGTCCGCTCTGCAGCAGGAAAATGCGCTTGCGAATCCGAATCCTCTGCAGCGTCGGCACCCTCGGTACTGGGGTCCAGATGATGCAGCGAAAACAGCCGCGACCAGAAGCCGCCGACAGAGGATGAGGCAGGCGCCTCGGCATCTTCAGAAAGCTCGCGAACTACCAGCCTGAGCAGTTCCAGAAAGGTGGCAATCAATTCAGAGTGATTCTGTGGGTCGGAAACTTTGGCGGCGAGGGCTTTGGAGTACTGCTTGATCCCGCGCTTGAGCTCTCGGGAGAGTTCGAGCTCCTGCAGCTGCGAGATGCTGAGCGTGAGAGCGTTCTGAATGGCCCAGGTGCTGTGCTCCTTGCGGGAGTCCAGGCGCAAGACGGATTTTTCGATATGCTCGAGAAGAACTTCCAGGCCGGCTTCGCTATCTTCCGAGCGCAGCGTGGTACGCAGGGCCGCCAGCTCACGATCAAGCTCGTAGTCCAAGCCATCGCCGGCGAGACTAACCCCGACCAGCCCGCGACGCAGCAGCTTGATACGATTATTCAGCGCCTTCTCACGCTTGTCCTGATCTTCGAGGGCATCGAGGAATTTCTTCTTCCAGCGGGACGCCTCTACGCTGTCGCTATTCCTTTGGCTCATTGTGATCAGCTCTTATTCAGGAACGTATCCAGCGTAGCCCGCCCACCGGCCCGCAGTGTGCACTTGAGTGCATTGCGGGCAAGGCGATTACTGGAAAGTAATCGGGGGAGAGGTTCAGCTGGAGGATCTTTCCTTTTCGACCAGGAAGTTCACCACCTCAAGCATGTCCTGCTGAGTTAGTACCGCCTCACCGGTAGAGATAAGGTATTTGCCATTCACCACCATGTTCGGTGTGCTGCGTACCTGATACTCGCGCATCTTCGCTTCAGCCTGATTGACCTTGGTGCGAACAGAGAAGGAGTTGAAGGCGGTGCTGAATTGCTCGGCAGTTACGCCGTACTGCACAAAGAAAGCGGAAAGTTGCTGTTCATTCTGCAGACGGTTGCCCTGGACGTTGATAGCGTCAAACATCGGGCTGTGCACTTTATCGAGAACATTCAGAGCTTCGGCGGTGAAGAAAGCCTGAGCGTGAATCTTCATCAGATCGTTCCACATACCGGGGAAGCGCACAAAGTCCACATCAGCGGCCAGCGAGGCTTCCCAGTTTTCGATCAGCGGCTCAAAGCGGAAGCAGTGGCTGCAGCCGTACCAGAACACCTCAACGACTTCGATCTTCGCCGGGTCATTGGTCTTCACTGGTGTCGGCAGCACAACATAATGTGTGCCTTCAACGAATCGCGCTGGCTGTGCCAACGCGGAGAACGCCAGCGGAGCCAGAATGAGTACTGCCAATAACTGTATGATCTTCTTGTGCATTTT
>JAUSMU010000375.1 GCA_030645995.1 Gammaproteobacteria bacterium
ACCGTAGGCATCGGATTCACGCTCGGCTTCGCGCCCGTAGCGTTGCGTGAGCAATTGCGCGCCGAGTTGAGCGCCACCGACAACGTAGTCGGCATAGTCAGACCCTTGCGCGGCGACGGCGCCAATCACCATCGCCCCTTGCAGCAGCATGCCGCGCTCCATGGCTTGCGCGCCGTGGCGTGCGGCGGCGTGGACGATTTCATGCCCCAGCACGGCGGCAAGCTCGGCCTCATTGTTCAGCTCCACCAGCAAGCCGCGATTGACGGCGATCTTGCCTCCAGGCAACGCCCATGCATTGGGGACCGAGTTGTTGAGGACGACAAATTCGTAGGGCAGTTGCCTGTCGCTAACCGCCGCCAGCCGGTTCCCCACCTGTTGTACATAGGCGGTCAGCTGAGGGTCGACACTGAACTTGCCGCCCTGCCCTTGTTGCGAAGGAGAATATTGCTCCTGGCCGATGCTGACCTCGCGCTGTTCGGAGACGAGGCCCAGCTCACGCTGCCCAGTCACCGGATTGACGGCACACCCCGCGATCGTCAGCAGCCCCATGGTGACGGTCAGCAGGAGAACCCGGGCTTTGACTCTTCGTGTGACGTGCTTGCGTTTCATGATGACCTCATCGGCAGGGGTGGCAATGTCATGTTTACAGGACGAACTGGCGTCATTTTACAGCGTCTCTGTGAATTTGACTGTACCGCAGAGCACATTGCGGATCGGCGAAATTGTGAAATTGCGCTATCCTCAATAGCAGGATCACAACCACAAGGGAATCCCCATGACGACACGCTGCCAGTGGCCGGGCAACGACCCGCTGTATATCGAGTACCACGACAAGGAATGGGGCGTGCCACTGCACGATGAGCGCGCGCTGTTCGAGTTTCTCTGTCTCGAATGTCAGCAGGCGGGGCTGAGCTGGATCACCGTGCTGCGAAAGCGCGAGAATTATCGCCGTGCCTTCCATGATTTCGAGCCCGAAGCGGTCGCCGGCATGACCGACGACGCCATAGAAACCCTGTTGCTGGACGCGGGCCTGATTCGCAATCGTCTCAAGCTCTATGCGATGCGGCACAACGCCATCGCGTTTCTGAAGGTGCAGGAGGAATTCGGGTCGTTCGGAAAGTACATGTGGTCATTCGTCAACGGCAAAACCATAGACGGCAAACGCACCGGCATGGGCGACATACCCGCCACCACGCCCGAGAGCGATGCCATGTCGAAGGATCTGAAGAAGCGTGGCTTCAAGTTTGTGGGGTCGACAATCTGTTATGCCCACATGCAGGCAACGGGGATGGTGAACGATCACGTCCACGACTGCTTCCGCTATCGTGAACTGACGTCTTAGTGTCAGCAGAACGGAAGCGCTTCCTCAATCTTCGAGAAGCGCACTCTCGAACTGCTGGCTTGCCTGCTTGTTCAGCTCGTCGGCCTTCTGCTGGAAGATGATCTGCTCCAGCAGCGGCAGCAACGAGTCACGGAAGCAGTCGCGGTGCAGATAGGCGCACACCGCACCGTCCTTGGCATCCAGCGCGCGCCGCTTGAGATCTTCACGATGATCCTCCGTCACGATGACGACCGGCGTGGCTGAGCGCAACGGGCTTTTCTTCTCTATTTCTCGTAGATGATAGAGAAATTGATCACGGGGCTTCTTGTAATTGTTCCAACCGGTAATGACACAGGAGAGCTTGTTCGTCAACATGCCGAAACCACGATCATACTGGCGGATCGCGTCCATGGCATTGGACTCGTTATAGGTGTTGATGCTTGTGTAGAGACCGGTGTTGCCGATCTCGGCCGCGATCTCGTCGACCAGCTTGTTGTCGAGGTCATAAATCAGGATTACTGGTTTGAAACTCATTCATTGCTCTCTTTGCAGTGATAGATTGCAGGGATAGAAAACTGCTATCGCTTGCGGGGCAAGCTCCCACTGAGTCATCGCAGCAGCTGACCACCGTCGACATCCACCGTGGTGCCGGTAGCATAGCCATTCTGCATCAGGTAAATCAACGCGCTGGCGACCTCTTCGGGACGGCCGACACGCTCGACCAGTTGCCCCTTCACCATCGCCGCGACGCGCTCGGCACGTTGATCCCCCATCCAGTCAAACAGTGCGGTATCGATAATGCCGGGAGACACTACGTTCACACGGATGGGCGCCATCTCACTGGCCAGGCAGCGCACCAGATTCTCGACCGCCGCGCCAACGCAACTGAGCGCCGAGCTGTTCGCCTTGATCTTGCGGGCGGGGGCACCGCTGACTAGAGTGATGGAGCCATCCTTCGTTACGAAGGGGGCGCCGGTACGCACCACCTTGGCGTAGCCCCACAGTTTGCCGAAGGCGTCCTTGAACTGGTCCTCGGTCTGCTCCACGAAGGGCTTCAATGTGCGAGAGCCTCCCGTGGCGGCGGAGACCAGGTGGTCGATCACACCGGCGGCGCGGAATACGGCGAGCAGACTCTCCTCATCATGAGTGTCGGCCTTCATCACTACGACGCGATCACCAGCAATGCGCCTCGCACTTTCCACATGCTCATCAGAGCGGCCCGCAGCCCACACGCGTGCGCCGAGATCGCTGGCAGCCAGTGCTGTTGCCAGGCCGATTCCTGATGTGCCGCCGATCACCACGACATTTTTCCCTGCCAGTTTGTTCAAGCTCATCCGCTCACTCCAGCCCCTTTTCAGTAAGGCCGAGGATGGTAGCATAATTTCCAAGGCTGTCGTTTTTCGGCCTCCGGGCTTTACCACGAACGCCATAACTGGCATGGTAGGCAGCAATGAAATTCAAAGACCGTCGCTGAAACAGCAGGAGAAAGACATGCACAAAGGTTTGCTTATGATTGGGCTTTGCACGGCGCTGAGCGCCTGCGGCACATGGGTACAGGTAACGGCCGCCGGGCGTCTGGTCAGCGTCTCCACGCCAGCCGAAGTAGAGGGTTGCACCCGTGTGGGCTCCAGCACGGCCAACGCGATCAGCGAGATTGCCTTCGTCGAACGCGGCAGCGCCAAGCTGCAGACGGAACTCATCGATCTGGCCAGAAACGAGGCTGGCGACATGGGAGGCAATAGAATCGTTCCAGAAACTCCGATTACCGAAGGGCGTCAGACCTTTGGTGTCTATCGCTGCGGTCTCTGACCTTTTTAATAGCAACTGCTCTTCAAAAAGAAAAGGGATGATGCAATTCGTCCCTCGACTCAACACTTCTGTGTCAACGCTTCTGTGATCGCTCCAGCACGCTCTTGTCCAGCTCTCCTTCCCACTTGCCGACCACCATCGCCACGGAGAGATCTCCCGTGACATTGACACTCGTTCGCACCATGTCCAATGGCCTGTCAAAGGGAAGAATAAAGCCAATCACAATTGCAATCTGCTCAGGGGTAACACCAATTGCACCCATCACTGCCGCCATGAGGAACAATGATGCCCCAGGCACAGCAGCTGTTCCGATGGAGACGAGGGTGGTAGCGCCAACGATAACGAGGTAATCGGCCAGCGCGAGATCAATGCCAAAGGCCTGAGCCGCAAAGACAGAAACGATACCCACATACAGCGCGGTGCCATCCATGTTGATGGTCGCCCCCAATGGAATCGTGGTGCCGGCCATCAGCGGGCTGACCCCCAGCTTCTTCTCTGCCACCGAGATTGTCACCGGCAATGTCGCCGAACTGGAAGAGGTCGAGAAAGCCACCAGCATTGCATCGCGCGCACCACGGAAGAATGCCAATGGTGAAACCCCGACGACGAATTTCATCAGCGCGCCATGCGTCAGCACTAGATGCAAGACGCAGCCAGCCACCACGGCCAATGCCAGACGCGCAACATCCAGAAGAGCAATAACACCCTGGGTCCCGGACACCCACGCAATCAGTGCAAAGACCCCGAGCGGCGCCACTTCCATGACCCATCCGGTAATTTTCAGCATGATCTCCGAGGCCGCGTCCATCAAATGAGGAATGGGTTTAGCCTTGTCGCCAACGACCATGGTCGCGATACCAAATATCAGCGCGAAGAAAATGATCGCCAGCATGTCGCCATTGGCGAGAGCGGCAATTGGATTTCTGGGCACGATATTCATCATCTGCTGCGTGAGGGGCACTGCCTCCTGGAGAACCTGCGGAACGGCTCCGGACAGGTCCACGTCAACACCGGGTTGCAGCAGCACGGCCAACACCAGCCCGATGGAGATGGCCGCCATGGTAGTCAGCATGTAGAGCCCGAGCGTCATGACGCCCAATGACCCAAGCTTCTGCGGGTCACCCATAGCGATGATGCCGGAAACCAGTGTGAAGAAAACCAGCGGCACGACTACCATGCTGATAAGGCGCACAAACAAATCCCCAATCCATTTGATCGACACAGCCCCTTCACCCCAGATGCTTCCCAGTATAAGTCCCAGCCCCAGGGCGAGCAGAATTCTTTTCCAGAGGGACGTTTCGAACCACTTTTTCATCATGCCGATTTCCCCGAAATACGTGTTTGACGAGTGCATGGAGTACTGCACGCAGAGCCTTGGAGACTATAGAAAAAGGCCGTGGAGCGCCAACAAATTATGGTCATCGGGAACGGTAAAACGACGGTAAATGTGCGACAATGCGCGCCCAATTCAACCGGCTCAACTGACAGAAACGACAGGCTTCCCGTATGGCGGACAACAAGGCGGCATGGATCAAAGGTGTCGTCACCGACAACAAACACCTGACATCCAATCATTTTTCTCTGCGCATCGACGCCGCGATTGCCCCGTTCCTGGCAGGCCAATACACCTCGCTGGGGTTGCCCTATTCTGAAGGCGATCAACACATACAAGTGGCACAGCCCTACTCCGTTCTCAGCGCTCCGGGCGAGCAACCCGTTGAATTCTTCTGCTACACAACTCCAGACGGCTCTCTCTCCGGCGAACTGCGCAAGCTGAAACCAGGAGACAAAGTGTGGATTCAGGGGCAACCGGAGGGAAGCTTTACGCTGGAACAGGTACCTTCGGCACGACAGCTGTGGTTGATAGGGACCGGCACCGGCGTGGCACCATTCCTGTCAATGCTGCGCACCCCCGAACCTTGGCAGCGCTTCGAGCACGTCATTCTCGTCTATGCCATGCGAATGTGGCAGGATCTGGGATACGGAGAATTGATCGACCAGCTGCGTCGC
>JAUSMU010000386.1 GCA_030645995.1 Gammaproteobacteria bacterium
GTACTCAGATAATAGTTGGTATAGAAATTCAGCAGTGTCGACTTCTCAAAATCATTGAGACGATCATAACGCTCGTTCAGTTCATCCAGAAGAACCTTGGCACCCTCGTAGTCAGGTTCTTCACCGGCCTCTTCGGGGCTCATCAGGGCCTGGATTTCAGACACCTGATTAAAGACTCTCTCGGTCAATACATCAGAAGAGCGAGTGGGCGGCGGCTTGCGCGCGCCGTCCTCTTCCTCATCTGCTGCAAAAGACGCGGAAGAGTAGATAGCCGTGCAGGCAACCAAGCCAGCCATAGTCAGGGCTGAGACGATATCGCGCGTCAGACTCTTACGTTTGAATATCTTGATCATCACTGCTCACCTTCCAGTTGATAGCGGAAAACGTATTGTACGTTTGGCACTTCAACTCCTTTACCATCCACCACTTTGGGTTGGAATTTGAACTTTTCAGCGGCCCTCATGGAAGCTGTGTCAAATATTTCGGGTGGATCAGCGTCCACCACCACAACATCACGAACACCACCCGTATCGGTCACGGTGAAACTTACCTGGCACCAGCCCTCAATGCCCCTGGAGGCAGCTCGGGTTGGGTAAGTTGGCGTCACGTTGACCAGAGGCAGCATCTCTCCATCAGTAATGGAAATACTGGCACCGCCAATTTCGAGGTCCGCATCCACTTGGACAGCCGCACGCTCGATTGACAGGCTTGGACCTGAATCGAGGTTGGCCTGACGCTCTGCAACTGGAGGGGGAGGAGTGTCGAGTTGTTCGATCGGCTCAGGCCTTTCGACTTCTCGCACTACTTCCATCTGGATGTCGGGCATTGTTGCGTCGACAACCTTCACAACAGTAGCACGCTGGGTAAATGCTTCACCGGTAGCAATCAGCGCCTGCATCAAATAGAACAGGCCCAATGTAATCAGCGCTGCAAGAACCATCGCAACAAACCATCTGATAACTATCATAGTTTATGCCTCCGTTGATATTGAAACGTTTGCAATTTCCGCTTCACGAGCAGCACGCATGATCGCCATCACCATCTCGTTAGTCGCATTCTCGTCGCCTTGAATAACAACCGACGAGTTTGGTGCGTCTGCCAGACGCAATTCAAACTCCGAGCGGATAAAGCGCGGGTCGATAACTTCACCATTCATCCAGACCTCGCCATCACTGGTGACGGCAATAAGAATAAGGTCTTTGGATTTAGGCTCGGCTGTCGAAGCTTGTGGCTTGCTGACGTCGATACCGGCCTCTGTTACGAAAACTGAGGTAACGATAAAGAAGATCAGCAGGATGAATACGACGTCGAGCATCGGGGTAAGGTCAATCTCCCCGGGGCCGTCGTCATTTCTTTTCTTCATTAAACCGCTTTTCATTTTTTTGCCTTGTTATCTGAGTTTAATTAACCAGAGCCATGTGGTCTGCCAAAAGTTCCAGATCCTTGTCGACTTTGTTCTTGAGGAAGTTGAACGCGAAGATTCCGGACAACGCACCAACCATGCCTGCCATGGTCGGAATAGTTGCCTTGGAAACCCCGCCGGCCATCGATTTAGCATCGCCACCACCGGTGATCGCCATCACGAAGAACACCTCAATCATTCCTGTTACTGTGCCTAGAAGCCCCAGCAGAGGACAGATCACAACTAATGCTTCGATCATGTTCATACCGGACCGAAGGTCCAGTGACAGCTGCGATATCATCATCATGCGAATCTGCCGTGCTTTCCAGGAACTTTTGTCCGCCCGGGCACTCCAGGCGGCAAGTGTCTGTTTGGTGCGCTTTGAATGCGTAGAGTACAGATACCATACACGTTCAAATACCAGCGAGAATTTAAGCAACAGAAGGAAGGCGATTACCCACAGTACACTGCCTCCCCTGTCCATAAATCCGGATATGGCATCATAAAAATCCATAAGAGCGAAATACATAATGGAAATCTCCGTTAAGCCT
>JAUSMU010000400.1 GCA_030645995.1 Gammaproteobacteria bacterium
GGGCTGGGTTTCGAGGTGGTGCAAAAGCAGGTAGAATCCTTGCAAAACAAGGCCCTGCTCATCGACGAAGGCGGTGTCATACGCCCCACCGACAAGGGACAGCAGTTTCTCAACAGCGTGCTCGAAGAGTTTCTCTGAGAAGGAGGCACCACCATGTCCCGTTCGCTCTACGAACAACATTGCCAGCCCTGCATCATCGGCACGCGCGCCATGCTGCCCGAGAATTCCAATAAAATGCTGGCCTCGATACCGCGCTGGAAGAAGGTGCAGGTGGGCGGCATGGAGCAGATTCGTCGCGAGTTTCACTTTCGTGATTTCAAGGAGGCCGCCGCCTTCGCGCACAAGATCGGCCTGCTGGCCGAACGCGAGAATCATCATCCCAGCCTGCTCATCGAATGGGGCAAGGTGACAGTCAGCTGGTGGACCCACAAGGCCAATGGCCTGCATCCTAACGATTTCATTATGGCCGCGAAGACCGACTTGGTCGCCAACAACAGTGCCGTCAACAACAGTGCCGTCAACAGCAGCGCCGCCAACAGCATCACAGGCAACTAAGATGCTCTCCGCCTTCCCGAGCCTGCTGAAACACCTCGACGCGCTGATCAGTCGGCCGAGTGTCAGCTCTGCCAATCCTGCCCTGGATACCAGCAACGCGCCGGTCATTGAGTACCTCGCACAGTGCTTCCGCGATCTGGGTTTCAGCACGGAGATCATTCAGAGCCCTGGCACGTCGGCGGCAACTTCCTGCAACATCAAACTGAATCTGATTGCCACGCTGGGCAGCGGCCCCGGTGGACTGGTGTTGGCCGGCCACACCGATACCGTGCCGCTGGATGAAGCGCTGTGGAGCGTGAACCCGTTCCGTCTCACCGAGAAGGACGGCAAGCTTTACGGTCTTGGCAGCACGGACATGAAGAGTTTCTTTCCGCTGATCATGGAAGCTGTGTCGGCCTTTCAGGGCATGAAGCTGAAGCAGCCGCTGATCGTGCTCGCCACCGCAGATGAAGAGACCTCGATGCAGGGCGCGCGCACCATCGCCGAGCTGGGCAGACCGAAGGCACGTTGCGCGATTATCGGCGAGCCTACCGGCATGCGTCCGATCCATGCCCACAAGGGCATCATGATGGAATCCATCGACCTGCTCGGCCAGAGCGGGCATTCGTCGAACCCGGCGCTCGGACACAACGCGCTGGAGGCGATGCACAGCGTCATCAGCGAACTGATCGCGTTTCGCGAATATCTGCAGCACCGCTACCATAACCCCATCTTCAGCATTCCTCGCCCCACCTTGAATCTGGGCTGCATTCACGGCGGCGACAACCCCAATCGCATCTGCGGACAATGCCGTCTCGAATTCGACATCCGCCTGCTGCCCGGCATGGAGATCGACGCCATGCGCGAGGAAATCCGCGCGCGGGTGCTGCCGATTGCCGCACGTTTCGGCGTTGCCGCAACTCTCAAACCGCTGTTCTCCGGGCTGCCCGCATTCTGGACCGCTCCGGACAATGAACTGGTACGCACGGCCGAGCGCCTCACGGGCAACAGCGCCGCCAGTGTTGCCTTCGGCACTGAAGGTCCGCTGCTGCAGAAGCTCGGCATGGACACCATTATCCTCGGCCCCGGCGATATCGATCAGGCCCACCAGCCCGACGAATACCTTGCTCTGGACCGTGTGCGGCCCTGCATCGAAGTGCTCAAGGATCTCATTCGCCACTACTGCCTGTAGATGGCAAGTGAGTGGCTGCAAATGCGCGGCTTCATAACAATCACCAAATAGACTATATTCAGCCCATGAAAAATCTGCCCCAATACATCGACTGGTTCCGCAACTCCTCCAGCTACATCAACGCACACCGCAAAAAGGTGTTCGTGATGCTGTTGCCGGGGGAGGCGCTTGCGCACAGCAACTTCAACAACATCGTGCACGACATCACGCTGCTGCACAGTCTGGGCGTGAAGCTGGTGCTCGTGCATGGGGCGCGTCCGCAGATCAATGCGGCGCTGGAAGGCGCGGGAATCGAGTCGACCTATCACATGGGCCTGCGCATCACCGATGCCATCAGCCTGCAGATCATCAAGCAGATCATTGGTGCGCTGAGCATCGATGTCGAGGCGCTGTTCTCGATGGGGCTCGCGAATTCGCCGATGCATGGCGCCGACATCAAGCTCGCCCGTGGCAACTTCATCACGGCGAGACCGCTGGGTGTGCTGGATGGTATCGATCACGCCCTGACCGGGGTGGTCCGCAAGGTCAATGCGATGGCTATACAACAGCATCTGGACAGAAACAACATCGTCGTTCTCTCCAACCTCGGCTACTCACCGACGGGCGAGGTGTTCAACCTGTCTCCAGAGGAAGTGGCGACCGAGACGGCCGTCGCGCTCAACGCCGAAAAGCTGATTCTGTTCATTCCGCAAAAAGGCATCATGGACAGCAACGGCCATATGGTCAGCACGCTGAGCCCGGCCTCTGCACAAGAGGTGTTGACGGCGGTCGAATCCCGTGACGAGAACAAGGCCAATGGCGTCGCTCAGGCACTCAATGCGGCGATCAAGGCCTGTCGACACAACGTGCACCGTAGCCACCTCATCAATTTCGAACAGAACGGTGCGCTGATCGAGGAGCTGTTTACCCGCGACGGTAGCGGCACACTGGTGTCCAAGGACAATTTCGAAGAGCTGCGCCCGGCCAGTATCGAGGATGTCGGCGGCATACTCGAACTCATCAAGCCACTCGAAGACGCGGGCGTGCTCGTGCATCGTTCGAGGGAGTTGCTGGAAGCCGAAATCAGTTTCTTCTTCGTGATCGAGCGCGAGGGGATGATTATCGCCTGTGCGGCACTCTACCCGTTGGACAGTACCTGCGGCGAAATCGCCTGCATCGCGATTCACAAGGACTATCAGGATAACGGGCGCGGCGAACACCTGCTCAGTGCCCTGGAAGCGCACGCCAGAAAGAGCGGATTTACGGATGTGATCGTGTTGACCACCCAGACCACGCACTGGTTTCTGGAGAAAGGCTTTACGCCCATCGGCGTCGCCGATCTGCCGGAGAAGAAGCAGAGGATGTACAACTACCAGCGCAATTCGAAGGCTCTGCGCAAGGCGCTGTAAATCAACAGTCGATGCGAACCCGTCGCTGTGAACAAGAATCTCTCTCAATCGGGTCTCTGGCAGACCATCGCTTTTTATCTACCCCCTCATGCCAACACCACACAAGGAGAACTCTTCATGAAGAAACTTTTGCTTTCCAGCCTCGTCGCCCTGGCCGCCAGCGCTGGCGCCAGCGCTCAGCAGCCCGCAGCGGCTAATGGTCCCTTTGTGGCCGGTGGCCCGCTGGGCACGGTCAACGAAGCCGGGGTGGCGACGCCCATGTCCGGTAACGTCAAGGTGTTCGGTAGTTTCCGCACAGCCGAGAGCTGCACCTTTGACCCGGCCCGCAACCTGATCCTGGCCATGAACAACGGCATCGCGCAAAACCTGCAGGAGAACGATGGCTTCGTGTCGCTGATCAACCCGGACGGCAGCGTGCACACCTCCAAGTGGATCGGCGCCACTCGTGATGGCCTGACACTGAATCAGCCACTGGGCAGTGCGATTCAGAACGGCACGCTGTACGCGGTGGACATCAACACCGTGCGCATGTTTGATCTGGCGACCGGCCAGCCCAAGGGCTTTGTGGAAGTGCCAGAAGCGACAGGCCTGAATGGCGTAGGAGTAGCACCGGATGGCACGGTTTACGCTTCCAACACCGGCGGCACACAGCGCATTTACAAGGTGACAGCGAGTGGCGAGACCTCGGTGTTTGCGGAAGGCGCACCGCTGAACGCTCCGAATGGCGTAGCAATCGACAATGACGGCAACATCGTGGTGGTGAACGTGGCGGACAACGCCGTGATCACTTTCAACCCGGCAGGCGAAGTCGTGAAGACGGAGCATTCGTTTGAGGGTGGCAACGATGGCGTGGTGATCACGGCCGACGGCACCAAGTACACGAGCAGTGTGCGTTATGGCAGCGTGTCGCGGATTCGTCCGGGGCAGGAAGCGGAAGTGATTGCCTCAGGGATCCCGTCTGCGGCGTCCATGTGCTATGACTCGGTGCAGAATCAGTTGGTCATCCCGATGAACCAGAACAATGCGTTGGCGTTTATACCGTTGAACTGATTTTTCGAAATTGATTTGAGCTTCGAATGTCGATCTGAGTTGCGGGGAGTTCCACTGCCGGACACGCCGCAAGTACTTCCATGTAGGCTCGGCTGCCGCCATCC
>JAUSMU010000408.1 GCA_030645995.1 Gammaproteobacteria bacterium
TGACCTGACTCAGACCACTCTGGGCCTGAGCCGTGACGACATGGGGCTGTTCTACGACGAGTACCAGCGCAAGGAGATCTACAACAAGAACCCCTTCGCCAGCCTCGATCAGACCGGTGTAGGCAAGCTGATGGAGTTCGCAGTCGCCAATGGCCGCAAGTCGCGTCCTGACCTGAAGCTGGGTATCTGCGGCGAGCACGCGGGTGATCCAGACTCCATCGACTTCTGTCATCGTCTGGGCCTGCACTATGTGAGCTGTTCACCGCCCCGCGTGCCCATCGCGCGTCTGGCGGCTGCACAGGCGGCATTGCGCGAGAAGAAGTAAGCACTGCTTTGTACTGAATGCAAAAGCCCCGGTTGTCGTGGACACCGGGGCTTTTTCATTTGGGATTCATGGAAATTCTAGATGGCAGCTTCGAGCGGCGGCGGGAGGCAGGGGCCGGGTCTGCGGCGGACCGCGCCCCTCCGGGGTGCCCTCTCTCCGCAAAAAGCCCAGGGTCTTTTTGCTGCGCTCGGCGCTGGTCTTTTATGCCGCAGACCCGGCCCCTGCCTCCCGCCGCCTCGTAGAATGCCAAACGATGGGATTTGCAGATTCTGCGTATATTCCTCGTTAAACGTTGTTTCGCTCGCTCACTTGTTCATGCGTTGTGCCTGCAGCGTGCCAGGGGGTGTTGCCTATGCCCGCAGGCGACAATCGAGGCCAGCGCCGAGCGCAGCAAAAAGACCTTGGGCTTTTTGCGGAGTGAGGGCACCGCGGAGCGGCGCAGGCCCGTCGCCTGCGGGCCTGGGTGACGCTCCGGGATCTGCGATAGAAATCATCGCGGGCAAGCCCGCTCCCACATGATTCTAGCGGGTAATGGTGTCCCAGTTTGCCGCCAGATGCTCTGCCGTGCGCCACGCCAACGCTTGAGCCGTCAGCGTCGGATTTCTCGCACCACTGGTCCCCATCACGGACGCGCCCAGCACACCAAGGTTAGGAGACTCGTGCGCGAATCCGAAACGATCGGTCACATTGGTGCTCGGATCGTCGCCCATCCGGGTGCCGCCGTAAGCATGCGTCGAGGGGCCCATCGCGGTGCCGAGTCCAGTGCGGACAATCTGCACGGCGCCCGCTGCGCGATACCACTCTTCCATGCGCTCCTGAGTGAAGGCAGCGATGCGCTTCTCGTTGTCTCGGAGTTCG
>JAUSMU010000410.1 GCA_030645995.1 Gammaproteobacteria bacterium
ACAAGCGCTTCCAGTCTGACGCCAAAACCTACGCGTTTTTGTGTTACTCGCTGCGCTCAAACAGTAACACAAAACCGCTACGGCTTCGGCGCAGCTGAAGCGAGCGTTATTCAAACTCAGTGCATAAATCGAACTAGGAGAATCCAGTAATGCGAGTCTTACTCTACGCATTGATACTAATTGCTAGCGGCTCAGTACGCGCTGATAATGTATTACTTATGTATGAACCTGACGTTTCTCGAGAAGAAATCGAATCAAAACTTACCTCATTTGGCCTTACCGTTGCGTCTTATTGGAAATCTATACATGGAGGTCACATCATAGTTCCTTGCAGAGAAGCTGAGCGGTGGGTACGAGTCCTCAATGAAGTCAAGGGAGTATTAGTCGCAGAGCACGATTTTCTCGTTTCCACGGCTAGTGGCTCACCTACACTCATTCCAACGTGCGTTCCTCAAACTGAAGCAATATATGATGATGAGTCGGAAACATTGGCAATTCCTCAGCTTCATTTGGATGGAGAAATCTATCGTATTAAACTGGGCCCGCCGTTTAATATCCAAGAAATCGAATTTGTGGGCGAATTAACTATCTACCAATATTAATAGTACGGTGCATAACAAGAGACTGTGATCCCAAAAGAGAGTTCCCTCGGCTCAGTTGACACACTGACCTAACTGTCAGGACTGCTCGAGAGGGAGAGTCCCTCGTTCGATTCCTTCAACTTCATACACATCAGCACACGGAGTTCCTACATGCCGACAGAAGAGAAAGTCAAAGGACCAGCTTCATACTTTCCCTCAATTGAGAAGAAGTATGGCAAGCCGATCTCACATTGGCTTGAACTAGTTTCCAGCCTCAAGGATATGAAGCACATGGAAATCGTTGCATGGCTGAAATCCGAGCACGGGCTGGGGCACGGACATGCAAATGCAATCGTTGCACATGTCCTGTCATCCAAAAGCCGTTTGTAGTGTCGCCGGCAATTCAACTTGACCACGACAGTTTTACCCCGATTTCATTCGGCGTCGACATGAAAATATATGTGAATATTTGGCAGTTAAATCATCGAGATAGAGCTATAATATGTACATATAAACAGCGCTTTAAAGCCATCCATTTGCGGCCTTTCCAAGGAGGAATCGTCTCATGTCACAGCTCCCGTCTCTTGCTTTCATCCCTGCAGACAACGCCGCGCTCAGCGACGAGATTACCCGCCTCGCCGGGCACATTAACGCTGCGCAACATCGCTTCCTGACTCTGCTCGCTGCGCTCATCGAACGTAACGCGTGGGAGGGCTACGGCATCAAATCGCCGGCCCACTGGTTGAACTATCACTGCGGCATTGATCTGGGTGCCGCACGTGAAAAAGTGCGCGTCGCAAAGAGTTTGTCGACTCTGCCCGCCATCGACGACGCTTTCCGCTCCGGCACGATCAGCTACTCCAAAGTGCGGGCCATGACCCGTTCCGCGACGCAGGAAAATGAACAGATGCTGTTGCAGGTGGCGCTGCATGGCACCGCGCAACACGTCGAGCAACTGGTGCGAAAATATCGGCGCGCCGAGAGCCTGACGGATAACCGGCGCGCCGAGAGCCAGTACGAAGCGCGCGAACTCACCTGCTACTTCGATGATGATGGCATGCTGGTGCTGCGTGGCCGAATGACACCGGAGGACGGCGCCGTCTTCATGAAAGCTGTGGAAGCGATGGTTGCAGCGCAGAATCCTCCTGTCGTTACGGATGAAGAAACTACAAGTCTCTCGGAAAAAACGTTTCCGCAGAAACGTGTTGATGCATTGTTGGCATTGGCCGAGCAGGCGGTGAGTACGATGGACGAAGGATTGCAGCCGCTGTCGTCCGCCGACAAATATCAGGTCGTGGTTCACATCCAGCGCAGCAAAGAACAGCACTGCTCAATCGAGAGCGGTGCTCACCACTTGCCGCTGTCGCCAGCCACCGCCAAGCGCCTGGGCTGCGACGCTTCGTTGGTCCCAGTGCTGGAGGACTCCAAAGGCAATGTGCTGAACGTCGGCCGCAAGACCCGCGCCATTCCGCCCTCCATCCGACGCGCTCTGCAGATCCGAGATCGAGGCTGCCGCTTTCCAGGCTGCTGCGAATCCCGCTACGTAGACGCGCACCACGTGCAGCACTGGTGCGATGGCGGCGAGACGCGGCTCGATAATCTCGTGCTGCTGTGCCGGCATCACCATCGTCTGCTGCATCAGGAGGGGTACGAGATTGTGAAACACGGTGAGCAGCAGTTCGAGTTTTTGACCCCGGCTGGTGGCGCGATGCGAGCAGCGCTTGTCCCGCAATTTGCAGCGGCTGAGGACATTGCGAGTGAAACCCTGGCCATCGAGAAAGAACATGATGGGCTTGGTCTGGCGATTGACTCCCGCACGGCGGTGACGCGCTGGGAGGGAGAGAAGATGGACTATGATCTGGCAGTCGGGGCGATGTTGCGAGGGCGGATGGTAGGGTTTAATGCGTGGCTGTGGTACCCAGGAGTGTCGGCCCCTTAATCA
>JAUSMU010000417.1 GCA_030645995.1 Gammaproteobacteria bacterium
AATCAGTGACACCCACTGGTGAAGCACTAAGATTTATCAACGCCTCAAACGGGTCAATTAGCTCATCACTTAATAATTTCACTGGCATCGTCACTTCCCTTTAACATTTTTAGTATTGAACGAATTTTAAATGCAAAAATAGCAAGCGCTATCGCGATAAAATAGAACTCTCTTGGCTTTCGCCCCTCTCTAGCTACAGATTCCCAGTTATTGACAAATTTTTCGTTATTAATTTCGAGTTGTATCAGACGTTCTTCAGGTATGTACAAATTATTCAACCGAGTATACGCCCATACTTTCACCTCCGATCCAAGATGAGGCTCCAGACTTCTTAGGAAGTCTGGACCGCGGGTTGTCATGATCTCGATTTCGCCATTTAAAGTACTTAGCTGTACACCGCTATATCTTCTGGTCAGGTGAATTTCTGACAATATACCTTCGTAAATTGTAGCGTCCGGCTCGGTAAGCAGGGGGTCTAACAGTGAAACAATTGCGAAGTGAATCATCACGAAAGCAATATATAAGTAAAATCTGTCTCTCCGAACCTCTATAGCTTTTCCTTTGTCCTCAGACACTTCGAAAAGAATGGTTTGCAATTTTGATTGTAGGTAGTTCATTACGAATGGAAACCTATCAGTTCAGCTCATGGTTAAAACTTTGGTACGACAGATTCTCACACGATTCCACGAAACCCGCCAGTGTTGTGGTGGGGACGAGAATTTGGAAACTCAGAAGGTAATGTCGGCGTCCACCCGCTCCAACAACTCCTCCGAATCATTGCGCACGTTGTTCACCTTCGTGCTCACGCGGTAGCCCTCGAAATCCTGTCGGCAGTTCGCGATCATCTCTGCCACTTCCTGTGCGGAGGTCGACGCTGACAGCCATGCGGCATAGTGCTCCGGGCGCAGCACCACCGGCATGCGGTGATGAATGGCGGCGATGCTCGGCGCGGCTTCGCGGGAGAGCAATGCACACGAGATGATGGGCGAGGCACCCGGGCGCTCCCAGACGGACCACAGCCCCGCAAAGGCGATCACCTCCTGCGCAGGATCGGAAATGAAATACGGCTGCCGCACCGTGCGGCCCGACTCGCTGCGCACAGGCTCCGACTCGCACCACTCGTACCAGCCCCGCGCAGGCATCAGGCAACGCATGGAACGCATGCTCTGACGCCAGGTCGGCTTGCCCGCCGCCCCTTCGGAGCGCGCGTTGAAC
>JAUSMU010000420.1 GCA_030645995.1 Gammaproteobacteria bacterium
ATGATCTCCGGCCCGGTGATGATCCAGGTACTGGAAGGTGAGGGCGCTATCCTGAAGAATCGTGACTTGATGGGTGCGACCGATCCGAAGAAGGCCGACAAAGGTACTATCCGCGCTGACTTCGCGGACAGCATTGATGCCAATGCGGTGCATGGTTCCGATGCGGCAGCGACAGCAGCAGTGGAGATCGCTTATTTCTTCCCGGCACTGAACGTCTACTCGCGCTAAGAACTATCCGATGAAGCAAAACCTCCTCGACTTTGATTTTCAGCAGCTCACTGCGTGGTTTGCGGAACAAGGCGAAAAGCCGTTCCGCGCCCGGCAGGTGCTGCGCTGGATCTACAAAAGCGGGGAGCATGATTTCGATGCGATGAGCGATCTGGCCAAAACACTGCGTGAAAAACTAAAGCAGACCGCTTGCATTCAGGCGCCAATGGTGATGCGCGAAGAGACTGCCTCAGACGGTACGCGCAAGTGGCTATTGGACGTGGGTACGGGTAATGCGGTGGAGACCGTGTTTATCCCGGAAGATGACCGTGGGACACTCTGTGTTTCGACGCAAGCCGGCTGTGCTCTCGATTGCTCGTTCTGCGCTACCGGCAAACAGGGTTTCAACCGCAATCTGACTACGGCCGAGATCATCGGCCAAGTATGGTGGGCGAACCACGAACTGGGCAAGGGTGCCGACGGCAACTGGCCGGTCACCAATGTGGTGCTGATGGGCATGGGCGAGCCGCTGCTGAATTTCGAGAACGTCATGGACGCGCTGAGTCTGATGATGGAGGATCAGGCGTATGGCCTGTCCAAGCGTCGCGTCACGATCAGTACCTCCGGCGTGGTCCCGGCCATAGATCGCTTGAAGAACCACACCGATGCATCACTGGCGGTGTCGCTGCATGCACCCAACGATGAGTTGCGCAATGAGTTGGTGCCTATCAACAGGAAGTACCCGATCAAGGAGCTGCTCCGTAGCGTGTCCGGTTACATGGACACTCTGAGCGACAGGCGCGTGCCAGTGATCGAATACACGCTGATTGCCGGAGTCAACGATCATCGCCAGCACGCGCGTGAGTTGGCTGTGTTGCTGAAAGACTTTCCATGCAAGATCAACCTGATTCCGTTCAATCCGTTTGCGCTATCCGATTATCGTCGCCCAAGCAGTTCCTCAATATCGAACTTCAGGCAGATACTGCATGAGGCGGGATACACGGTAACCGTAAGAACAACGCGCGCCGATGATATTGGTGCTGCATGTGGTCAGCTGGTGGGCGAGGTTGGTGACAATACCCGTCGCAGTCAGCGCTACCGGGATGCCGCCGAAGTGCAGAAAGACAACGAATCACGAAGTAATCTTGAACAGAATAATGAAACTGCCGCTCAAGTCACGGGCAAACGCTTCAGCAGGGCAGATAATCTGGCGGTAGCGATAGACAGACCACCCAGACCTTCGGTGTGACGGTTGCTCGCTGGCGCAGGGAACAGTGCAAGAATTTTCAAGAGATCGGCAAGAGGTCGGGCATGAAATTAATCCGGTCAATAACCCTCTTTTCTTTGGTGTTGGCCGGACTGTTGTCTTGCGTCACCACGACGACGGGAGGCTTCAACACGGAGCCCTCTCAGGAGCGTGCCGAGCGCGATTTTGTGCAGTTGGCCATCGGTTACTTCGAGGCTGGCGACATGGCAGCCGCAAGACGCAACATCAACAATGCACTCGCCATTAATGATCGCAGTTCAGACGCCTACAATATGCTGGCGCTGGTGGCGCAGCGTGAGGGCGACATCGAGCTGGCCCGCGAGACCTTTGAGCGGGCGCTGAGTCTGGACAGTGGCAATTCACGCGCGCGCAACAATCTCGCCGCGTTGCTGTTCAGTCTGGAAGAATACGAGCAGTCCTACATGGAATTGGAGACTGTCGCCAACGACACGACCTATGAGTCGCGTGCGCTGGCGTTCGAGAATCTGGGCCTGAGTGCCTTGCGCACAGAGCGACCGGAACGCGCGGAGTACGCGTTCGAACGAGCTCTGCAATTGAACAGCAATCTGTACCGTTCCTCTCTGGAGCTGGCGCAGATCAAGTTCGACAGCGGAGAATTCGCGGAATCGATGAACTATTACAATCAGTTCGTCACTTCCAGCGGTTTCTATAATGTTGTCCAGACTCCGCGCAGTCTGTGGCTGGGAATCCAGCTGGAACGCCGCTTCGACAATCAAGAGGGTGCCGCCGCCTACGCCGTGTTGCTGGAGGGGCTGTACAAAGACTCACCGCAGTATCAAGAATTGATGAACTCACAAAATGACAATTAACGAGAATGCTCAGGAATTGCGTCCGCCGGATGCGCAAACAGAAACCGGACCAGGAGAGCTGCTGAGCAGGAAGCGTGAGGCTATGGGCCTGACGCATCAGCAAGTGGCCGATGAACTGCACATCACGATGCATTACGTGCGGTCGCTTGAAGAAAATGCATTCGATAAATTGCCGGGCGATGTCTTCGTCCGTGGCTACATTCGCGCCTATGCGGGGTTGTTGAAACTTGATCCGCAGGTGCTTATCAACGTATTCAACGAATTTGCAAATCAAAAGGGTGAGCAGTACGAAATCAGCGTCACCAAAGCCAAACGCCGCCGAGACAAGAACCTGCCTTGGATAGTTGTCTCTGGAGTTGCCTTCGTCGCCATAGCCATAGGTCTATGGTATTTCAACAGTAATGGCGTGCCCGCGCCGACGCCGACGCCCGGCGCTGCGACCGCAGGCCAGACTCAGCGCCCCGGCGCTGTTGCTACCTCGACCATAGAAAGTGCCAATGCCAACGTCCGGTTCCCTGCCGCTGCGCCAGTCGCGCCAGGGACGGGTCGACTGCAGCAGATGCCGACCTCGATACCCGGCCAAGTGACTACACCAGCTCCGGCCCAGGCAGTTCCAGTCCAGCCCGCGCCGCAACAGTCTACCCCGCAACCGTCGATCCAGGTGCCAGCGGAACCTGCGTCATCTCCCTCGACTATTCCTTCACAGGCAACCCCTTCACAATCAGCCCCTTCGGGGTTACCACAACAGCCGACACAGGGCGTGACTATCGATGATGTCGCGCACGTCATCAGTGTCGATGCCGGTGGTGAGGATGTCGTGCAGATTACGTTCAGTGGTAACAGCCATGTGCAGGTGGACGATGGCAATGACACGCAGATATACGCTGACATGCAGGAAGCCGGTGATGTGGTGTTGATCAACGGTTCGGCTCCTTTTGATATTCTGCTGGGTGATGCATCGACCACGGAACTGCGGCTGAACGGCAGCAGAGTCGATTTCAGCTCAAGCATTCGCATTGATAACTC
This sequence comes from Gammaproteobacteria bacterium, assembly GCA_030645995.1. GTDB lineage: Bacteria > Pseudomonadota > Gammaproteobacteria > Pseudomonadales > Pseudohongiellaceae > UBA5078. Next base: position 3,331 of record JAUSMU010000420.1, read on the forward strand.
GGCCCGACTCACCATCGGACTTTGATAGATCAGGACTTTGAAAGAACATGAGCACACACAACGTCATCCCGCGTCGTAAAACCCGGCAAATCATGGTCGGCAACGTCCCTGTGGGTGGCGATGCCCCTGTCTCCGTGCAGACAATGACCAACACCGAGACCTGTGATGTCGAGGCGACAGTCGCGCAGATCGATCGCATCGTGCGCGCCGGTGCCGACATCGTGCGTGTGTCCGTCCCCTCCATGGAAGCGGCGGATGCCTTTCGCGAAATCAGAAAGCGTGTGAGTGTGCCACTGGTAGCCGATATTCATTTTGACTACAAGATTGCACTGAAAGTCGCCGAATACGGTGTCGATTGCCTGCGCATCAATCCGGGCAACATTGGCAGCGAGAAGAAAATTCGTGCCGTGATCGACGCCGCGAAAGACAAAGGCATTCCGCTGCGTATCGGTGTGAATGCGGGGTCGCTCGGCAAGGTGCTGTTGCGCAAGTACGAAGAGCCTAACGCGGATGCCATGGTGGAGTCTGCGCTGACCCAGATCGACATTCTCGACAAGCTCGATTTTCAGAATTTCAAAATCAGTCTCAAGGCCTCTGAAATTTTCATGACGCTGCAGGCCTATCGCAAGCTGGCCAGCCAGATCGACAACCCTCTGCACCTCGGCATTACCGAGGCGGGCGGATTGCGCTCCGGCACCGTGAAATCCGCGATAGGGCTCGGCGCTCTGCTAATGGACGGCATCGGTGACACCATTCGCATTTCTCTGGCGGCCGATCCGGTCGAAGAAGTGAAGGTGGGATTTGACATCCTCAAGAGCCTCGGCATTCGCAGCAAAGGTGTGAATCTGGTGGCGTGCCCCAGCTGCTCACGCCAGAATTTTGATGTGATCAGTGTAGTGAATCAGCTCGAAGCACGGCTCGAAGACATCATCACGCCGGTGGATGTGGCGGTGATCGGCTGCATCGTCAACGGACCGGGCGAGGCGAGGGTGGCCGAAATTGGTCTCACCGGCGCCAGCCCCAGCAATCTTGTGTACATCGAGGGCAAGCCTCATCACAAGATCGACAACGATAAGCTGGTCGACGAGCTGGAGATCATGGTCAGAGAGCGCGTGGCGCAGAAACTGGCGGCCCAGCAGGTTCGGCTTGCGGCACGACATCCGGGCATCATCGCGACCGACTGATACCGGGTTCAACCCATCTGCGGCAAGCTATCCGCGTCACTCAAGACACTCATTTAGAAGCCCCAATAAAAGACTATGAGCAAGATTCAGGCAATCAGGGGGATGAACGACATCCTCCCCGGCGAGACGCCGATATGGCAGTACCTGGAAAGCACAGTGCAGGGCGTGCTGCAGCGCTACGGTTACCGTGAGCTGCGCTTTCCCGTGCTGGAGCAGACTCAGCTGTTCAAACGCTCCATCGGCGAAGTCACCGACATCGTCGAGAAGGAGATGTACAGCTTCGATGACCGCAATGGCGAAAATCTCAGCCTGCGTCCCGAGGGTACGGCGGGCTGTGTGCGTGCGGCAGACGAACACGGTCTGCTTTACAACCAGCAGCAGCGGCTCTGGTACAAGGGCCCGATGTTTCGTTACGAGCGTCCGCAGAAGGGCCGTTACCGCCAGTTTCATCAGATTGGCGTCGAGACCTACGGCATGGCGGGGCCTGACATCGATGTGGAAGTCATTCTGCTCTCTGCCCGCATCTGGCGTGAACTGGGTCTGAGCAACCATGTGCGTTTGGAGATCAACAATATCGGGACGTCACAGGATCGCCGTGCTTACGGGCAGGCGCTGACCGACTACCTGAGTCAGCGCGAAGAGTCCCTCGACGAGGACAGCAAGCGGCGTCTACTCAGCAATCCACTGCGTATTCTCGACAGCAAGGTGCCGTCTACCCAGGCGTTGCTAACCAATGCCCCGTCCCTCGCCGAGTTTGTCAGCGAAGAGACTCGCGTTCACTTCGCCCGGCTCAAGAACTTGCTGACCCAGGCGGGCATCGCTTTCGTGGAGAACGCGCGTCTGGTACGCGGGCTGGATTACTACAACAACATGGTGTTCGAGTGGATCACCGATGCTTTGGGTGCGCAGGGCACTGTCTGCGCCGGTGGTCGTTATGACGGGCTGGTCGCGCAGCTCGGCGGGCGCGCGACGCCTGCCGTTGGCTTTGCCATGGGCGTGGAGCGTCTGGTGCTCTTGCTGCAAGAGGTCGGTGGTCTGCCGGCCGCATTGACCCAGACCGTCGATCTCTTCATTGCCGCCAGCGACGCGATGAGCGGTGCGGCGATGCAGCTGTCCGAGCGCTTGCGGGACGAGCTGCCTGCGCTGCGCATACAGTTGAATTGCGGCGGCGGAAAGATCAGCAATCAGCTCAAGAGGGCCTATAATAGCGGCGCTCGGCTGGCGCTGGTGCTGGAAGAGGTGCATGAACAAAGAGAGGGGCAAGGAGAGGGACAAGGAGACGGGCAGGAAGATGCAGAAGCCGCGAAGGGTCTGAGTCACGTGCGTCTGCGTCATCTCGATGAGCAGGCGAGCAGCACGGACATTGCGCTCGCTGATCTGGTGCCCACCCTGCGCAGCCTGATTCCCGGTGCTTGACAGCGCGGAGCCGCTAATTCAGGATGCCCTACCCCGCGCCACCACCGTGATGGTGAGACTGGTTCGCCAGTGCTGAAAGACAGCGGATACGGATTTGCAGAGCATAAAGAAATAAAGAAGCAAGACACTCAGACAAAGACAGGAGCTATTTGTGGCGTTTAGTACCGAAGAAGAAGAAACCCTTGATTCCATCAAACGCTGGTGGAATGAGAGCGGCAAATCCCTCCTGATTGGCGTTGTCGTCTTCGCCGTGGGTTATCTGGGTTGGACGCAGTGGCAGCGCATGCAGGTTGCTGAGCTGGGCGCGGCTTCCGATCTCTACGAGCAGATCGGCATGACCGTCGTTGTGGATCCCGGGCAGACCCTGACCGAAGAAGCTCGGGCTACCGCCATGGGGCTGACACAACAGCTGAAGGCCGATTATCCAGACTCCGTCTACGCCTTGTATGGCGCCTTGTATGGCGCCCGTCTGGCAGTGGAAGCGAACGATCTGAACACGGCGGAAACCGAATTGCAGTGGCTTCTGGACAACGCCAAAACGGGATTCATGGGTGCGACCGACGAGTCGTTGATCATTACCGCCAAGCTGCGTATGGCGCGGGTGATTCTCTCCAAGGGTGAGGGGCAGCGTGCGCTGGACGTACTGGCGAGCGTGACAGAGCCGGGCAGCTTCGAGGCTCAGGTGGCCGAGGTGCGTGGCGATGCCTATGTGAACCTGGGGATGCCCGTCGAAGCAGAAGCGTCGTACCAAGCTGCCGTGGCGGCAGGTTCAACCAGTCAGACGCTGCAGATGAAACTTGAAGACGTGACCGTCGGCAGTTAAGGAATACAGGAATGAAGACAGCAGTAGCAGCACTTCCCCTGCGTGGCAATCTCAGCGCGACGTCGACCCATGGCCGCAGCAAGACGCTGGCACGGGTGGCGTTCGCTGCTCTGCTGTTGTTGACTCAAAGTGCCTGCAGCGTGTTCCAGCCCGTCGCCGATCTGTTCGGCGACGACGATGTCGAGGGGCCAGCCGAGCTGCAGGATTTCGATCAGGAGCTGCGTCTGAACAGGCTGTGGAGCGTGGGCGTCGGGGACGGCCAGGGCCGTTACTACAACCAGCTGACTCCGGCCATCGATCGTGAGTTCATCTTTGCTGCCAGTGCCGACGGGACTGTGACAGCCATCAATCGCGCCGACGGCGATGTGCTCTGGCGCAATCGCACGGACGAGTCCATTTCCGGTGGTGTAGGCGCCGCTTTTGGCATGGTGCTGTTCGGCACCCGCGAGGCCGAGGTATTTGCGCTGGACCAGATCTCCGGGCGCGTGCTGTGGAGTGCGCCGGTCACCAGTGAGGTGTTGTCCGCACCGCAGACCAATGGCGAAGTTGTCGTCGTGCAGACGGTGGACGGTAAGCTCATCGGCCTCGAAGCCGCCACTGGCACGCAGCGCTGGATCTATGAAACCACCATTCCCGCACTGACCCTGCGTGGCAGCAGCAAGCCGGTGATGGCGGGCGACAGGGTTCTGGCAGGATTCGCCAGCGGCATGATCGCTGCGGTGAATGCCGAGAACGGTTTTCTTCTCTGGGAAGAGCGAGTGGCCATTCCCCAGGGGCGTTACGACATCGAGCGCGTCATCGACGTGGACGGCGACTTGATGCTGTCGGGCAACACGGTGTATGCCTCCAGCTATCAAGGCAATCTGATGGGTCTGGACGTTGCGACAGGCCGCATCGTGTGGGGCATTGAAGCCTCCAGCTACCATGGCATGGCGCAGGGTTTCGGCAATATTTATTACAGCAATGACAAGAGTCACCTGATTGCCCTGCGCAACAACTCCGATCAGGTGGTGTGGGAAAATGATGATCTGCGGCTGCGCAGCATCACGGGCCCGGCCGCGCTGGGCAACTACGTGGCAGTCGCCGATTTCGAGGGCTATCTGCATCTGCTCTCCCAGATTGATGGCCATTTCGTCAGTCGCGTACGGGTAGATGGCGATGGAGTTCGCGCCAGCCTGGTGACTGACAGCAACACCATTTACGTATTCGGCAACAGCGGCAGGCTCACCGCCTATTCCATCCGCTAACGCCCCCCGCCGACACCCGACTCGGGTGCCGGCCGCACAGCACTTCATGGTTCAATGGTACTAATATGAGACCGGTTCTAGCCTTGGTTGGTCGTCCCAACGTCGGCAAATCCACATTATTCAATCGTTTGACCCGCAGCCGCGACGCACTCGTCGCCGACCTGCCCGGGCTGACCCGCGATCGCCAGTATGGCGAGGGCCGCATCGCCGATCGCCCCTTCATCGTCATTGACACCGGGGGTTTGTCCGGTGACGAGGAGGGCATCGATTTCGAGATGGCCTCCCAGTCTCTGCTTGCCATTGAAGAGGCCGACATTGTGCTGTTGATGGTGGATGGCCGTGCGGGACTGCACCCCGGCGATACCCGCATTGTCGAATACCTGCGCAAGCATGAGAAGAACACCTGCCTCGTCGTCAACAAGGTCGATGGCGTGGATGAGGACGTCGCCATGGGTGACTTCTTCGGTCTGGGCATCACCCGTATGTATCCCGTGACGGCTAGTCAGGGACGCGGCGTGCGTAAGCTTATCGACGATGTGCTGGCGAGCTTTCCAGAAGACGAGGAGCTGCAACCGGCACCGCTGCGCGGCATCAAGATCGCCATCTCCGGGCGCCCCAACGTAGGTAAATCCACGCTGGTCAACCGCATGCTCGGTGAAGATCGCGTCGTCGTTTACGACGAACCCGGCACGACGCGCGACAGCGTCTATATCCCCTTCGAGCGTCACGGCGAGCACTACACGCTGATCGACACCGCCGGTATCCGCCGCCGTGGCAAGACCACCGAGACCGTCGAGAAGTTCTCTGTGGTCAAGTCATTGCAGGCCATCGAGGATGCCAACGTGGTGATCCTCATCGTTGATGCCCGCACCGGCATCGTGGAGCAGGATCTGCACCTGCTCGGCTATGTGCTGGACGCCGGTCGCGCTCTGGTGATCGCCATCAACAAGTGGGATGGTCTGGACATGGAGCAGAAGGACAAGGTGAAGTCCGACATCCGGCGCCGCTTCGCCTTCGTGGATTTCGCGCAGATTCACTTCATTTCGGCGCGTCATGGCACGGGTGTGGGTGACCTCTACGAATCGATTCATGCGGCTTTCAATGCCGCCCAGAAAACCCTGACCACCAGTGTGCTGACTCAAGTACTGGAGGCCGCCGTGCATGAACACGCGCCGCCGGTCGTCGATGGTCGCCGTATCAAGCTGCGCTATGCTCACGCCGGTGGGCACAATCCGCCGATCATCGTGATTCACGGCAAACAGACCGACAAGATTCCTGAGAGCTACAGTCGCTATCTGGAGAAGACCTTCCGCCATATCCTGAAACTGGAAGGCACGCCCGTGCGTATCCAATATCGCAGTGACGACAATCCTTACATTCGCGCCGAGCAGGATATGACCTATCAGCAGGTGGCACAGAAGCGTCGCATCAAGAAGAATCGCAAGGCGCCGCGCAATGGCCCGGCTCCCGCAGTCAAAGGACGACGTGGCAAGGAAAAGCACTGAGAGGCAGGTACTGGAGTAACACAGACGCTAGCGAGGAGGAACTGAGACATGAGTCGAGCAGGAAACGGTCGCCTGGGGTTGTTCGCGGTGCTGGTGTTCTGCTGTCTTGTGCTCTCGTCATTACCCGCCCTCGCGGCCGAGTCCGCTCTGCACGAGCCTTCCAGTCAGGAGGCATGGATTCCCCCCGCTGGTACCACCTTCACCGAATATGTCAGCCGTAACGAAGAGCGCATCCGCGCGGTACTGACGCAGTCCTACGCCCTCAATCCCGAACCCTTTGGCCCCGGCTACCCACTGGAGCGTGTGCTGCAGATGCGCGCACCCTATGAACTGCTGCCCGATCCGCAGCGCTGCGGGCAAAGTGCCGGGCGGCCCGGCGCGGGCATGGGTTTCCTGCTGATCCACGGTCTCACCGATTCCCCCTACCTGCTGCGCGGCATGTCTGTCTCGCTGACCGAGCGCTACCCCTGTGCCATCGTGCGCGGACTGCTGTTGCCGGGGCATGGCACACAGCCGGGTGACAGCCTGGACATGCGGCACGAAGACTGGTTGCGCGTCACCGAGTTCGGCGTGGACAGTTTCCGGGGGCAGGTGGAGGCGCTCTACATGGTGGGCTTTTCGACCGGCACCTCGCTGTCTGTACGCTATGTCGATGCGCACCGCGACGACGCGCTGGTAAAGGGGCTCATCATGCTGTCACCGGCGCTGGCCGCGCGCAGCAGCTCGGCGTTTCTGGCACCCTACCTGCGCTGGTTCAGCGACTGGCTGAGCGCCGAAGCAGAGCATGACGCGGCGCGCTACGAATCGTTTTCAGTCAATGCGGGGGCGGAGTTTTACCTCCTCACCCGCGAGTTGACCCGTCCCGACTTCGCGCCCCTGCCGGTGCCAGTGTTCATGGCTGGCAGCGGCGACGACACCACGGTGAACATCGAGGCGGCGCGCGAGTTCTTCTGCAACAAGACTCCGGTTGGTCCAAGCCGCATGCTCTGGTACGGCGCCAGAGCCACCGGCAGTGATCCGGCTGCACTCTGTCCGGGGCTGCAGGTGGTGCCCGCCGAGGCACCTGGGCAGCGGGTCTACAGCCTCGCCCACACCAGTATTTCCGTGCCACCGGAAGATCCGCACTATGGATTCGATGGCGCCTACAGCATCTGTCTGCACTATGGCGACGGCACCCCGAACTTCAACAGCTGTGTCAACGACGATGCACAGACCGTCTACGGGGAGCGCAACCTGGGCAGCGAGGGACGCTACGAGGGCAAGCTGATCCGCCGTGGTTCCTTCAACCCGCACTATGCGGCGATGTTCGAAGCGATCGTGTGCTTTATTGACGGCGATTGCTGATGGAAGCGTTGTATTTCTCCCCCATGCTGCTGGGTCTGAATCTGCTGCTGGCGCTGGCGGTCGCATCCACGGCGCTGTGGACCATGTCCCGCCCGATCGTCGGTCCCGGTTACTGGATGGCGGGTCTATGGTTGCTGATCAGTGGTGTGCTGCTGTTTGCCGCGTTCACGGTGACGCGCAGTGTGGTGTTGAACATTGTCGGCAACGCGCTGCAGATGGCAGGGGAGGCGATTTTCCTGCTCGGCATCTTCCGCTTCCTCGGGCACCGCATGCCGTACTGGATTGTGCCGGTCAGCGTGCTGGTGCTCGTCGCCTTCAATGTGCATTACTGGGTCAACGACGGCAACTCGGACTTTCTGATGATGGTGTATGCCTTCATAGCGGGACTACTGCCGATCCAGGCCGTATGGGTGCTGCTGCGGCAACGCAGAGAGCCATCCACCCGCCTCGCACGCCTGCTGGTGGGTGTCTGTCTGGCCATCTATTCCGTGGTGACGCTGGTGCGTTCGGCGTATTCAGGTCACGACTGGTGGAGCGGTGCTCCCTATGTCCAGCCCACCGAATCCTTCAGTTATCTTCTGCCCTACAACTTCGCGATGCCTGCGCTGGTGATGGGATTCATCGGCGTCACACTGATGACCATGCAACGTATTCTGGCGGCCAGCCATGAGCTGGAGACCGAGCTGAAGTTGCTGGCGACCATAGACCCGCTGACCGGTGCGCTGAACCGGCGCTCCTTCAACGAGTTGTTCGCGCAGCTGCAGCGTTCCGCCGAGCAGCACAAGACACCGCTGTGCATGGCCTTGCTCGATCTGGATGACTTCAAAGGCGTGAATGACCGGCAGGGACATCAGGCCGGTGATGAGGCGCTGCGCTTGTTCAGCGAGCTGTGTCGCCGCGAGGCGCGCAAGGGCGATGTGTTTGCCCGCTTTGGCGGAGAGGAGTTCGTCCTGTTGTTGCCCGACACCAGGCTGGAGGACGCACAGCGCCTGCTTGAGCGTTTGCTGAAAGCAGTTGCGGCGCTTGAAGTGCGAGGCCCACAAGGGGCATTCGGCTTCCAGGCCAGCGCCGGGGTCTCGGAGCTGCGCGCTGGCGACACGCAGGACAGTTTCATGCAGCGAGCGGACAAAGCGCTGTACCGCGCCAAACATCTGGGGCGCAATCGGGTCTCTGTCGAGAGCTGAGCGCTGTCCACTCAGCCCTCGTCGCCCGACGCGAAGTCCGCACCAGCATCCTCTCTCAACACCATATGCGGCTTGCCCGCGATGTAGTTTCTGCGAAACACCTCGAAGTAGTCTGCCAGCGCCTGCGCGGCCTCTGTCTCTCCCCCGAGTGCCAGAATCATCGCTGCGACCTCTGCTGTGCACAGCTGGTGCTTGTGTGCCGCCTCGCGCAGCTGATAGCTGGAGGCATTTTCGGGATCGATGCCCAGCACCGGCAGGGAGGCCAGACAGGGACTATTGAACATCTTCTTGGCCTGCCGCCAGGTGCCGTCGAGCATCACATAAAGGGGTGTCTTGCCCTCCCGGACACCGGCGGCCTCGCCCGGTGAATGTATGTAGCGCTCCGGGGCTGCGTACTGGTGCGGGAAGATCAGGATCGGGGCATAGCGTTCATCGCCGAGCAGTGCCAGCAATGCCGGATCGGGGCGCGTGCGGTCCCAGACAAAGGCATGGTTGTCCTGCATGACATCCGCAATCAGCCGACCGGTGTTGGTGGGTTTGAAGGCCTCGCCGTAATACATGATGAAGCAGAAGGCGCTGCCTGCAAAAGGCGCAGGGCGTGACGCGCAGATGCAGCCGGTCAGGGGCAGCAGGCAGGCGGGGCAGCGTTTGACCTTGCTGCCGCGTGCGGCGAAGGGCTTGCGAGTCTTCAACAACTCGCGGGCGCGCAAGGCCATGATGGAATTGCAGTGCTCATAAGAGGGCAGTGGCGGTTCGGGCAACAGGGGTTCGGGCAAGAGCGGCGTCCTGAAGTGAGTGGTGGGCGCGGATAATAGCCCGTTATGCATTGCTTCCGGAACCGTTTTTCGGGTTCGTCTCATCGTATTAATGCGCGGAAGGACGGGGTAGTATTTGGGCCGTATCTGAGGAAGTATCTGTCGATAAAGTAGAGGGTAACGATGCAGCAGAATGTGACACAAGGCCCGAACGAAGAAGAGGCCGCCGAGCGGGATGTCCACCGGCCGTTGTGGCTCGCAGTTACTCCCTTGCTGGCGCTGTTCGCACTTCTAGCGTTCAACGTCTCCGTCTATGGTGACGACTCTCTTTCCGGCGCCAATCAGATCGCTCTGATTCTGGCAGCGGCGCTGGCCTCGGCGCTCAGCATGCCACTCGGCGTGCGCTGGTCGGAGATCCAGAACAAGATGCTGGAGAACCTGCTCGCGGCGGCCCCAGCGATTCTGATTCTGCTGATGGTGGGCGCGCTGGTGGGTAGCTGGCTGGTAGGCGGCATCGTTCCAACCATGGTTTATTTCGGGCTGCAGATCTTCAATCCGGACATCTTCATCTTCAGTTGCTGTCTGCTTACGATCATCGCCTCCCTGGTGACCGGCAGTTCCTGGTCGACCTCGGCAACACTTGGGGTGGCGCTGCTGAGCATCGGTTATACGCTGGGATTCAATCCTGGACTGGTAGCGGGTGCCATCATTTCCGGCGCCTATTTTGGCGACAAGATGTCACCACTCTCTGACACTACCAACCTGGCCTCGGGTGTCACTGGTGTTGGTTTATTTACGCATATTCGTTACATGATACTTACCAGCGGGCCATCCATCATCATTTCGCTGGTGATCTATCTGGTGCTGGGCTTTGTGCTCGGCACGCCCACCGCGCAGGAGAGCGCCACGGCGGAAACTCAGGCGGCGCTGGATCAGCTCTTCAACCTCAGCCCAGTGCTGCTGGTGATCCCCGGTGTGGTGATCTGGTTGATCGTGAAGAAAGTGGCGGCGCTTCCGGCCTTGTTTGTCGGAACACTGCTCGGCACGGCGAGCGCGGTCGTTCTGCAGTACCCGTTGCTCGTGCAACTCAGCGCGGAATATGGCAGCCCCTATCAGGTCGTCATGCAGGCAGTCTATGGAGACATCGCCCTGCAGACCGACAATGCGGTGCTGGACGAACTGCTGCAGTCTGGTGGCATGAGTGGCATGCTCAATACCATCTGGCTGATCATCACAGCGATGATGTTCGGGGGGGCGATGGAGGCGTCGGGTTTCTTGCACAAGATCACCAGCGTGCTGATCAGTCGCGTTCGCAGTACCGGCGGGTTGGTGAGTGCGGCGGCGGGCACCTGCCTGTTGACCAATGTCTCCGCCTCGGACCAGTACCTGGCCATTGTGGTGCCCGGGAGAATGTTCGTGAGGGCGTTTCGGGAGCGGGGGTTGGCGCCCCAGAATCTGAGCAGGACACTGGAGGACTGCGGCACAGTCACCTCGGTGCTGGTGCCATGGAACACCTGTGGCGCCTTCCACGCCGGGGTGCTCGGCGTGGCGACGGTCAGCTATGCGCCCTGGGCGTTTTTCTGTCTGATCAGCCCCTTGATGACGCTGCTCTTTGCGTGGGGCAATATCCGCATTGCCCGCTTGCATTGATCAGCCCTTGCCGAACAGTTTGGCATCCAGACTGATGGGCCCGGCGCCCTTGGCAAAGATGACGAGATATACCATGAAGTACATGGCCGCCAGCTCGCCTCGGTTCAGTGTCGGGAACCAGGCCGCATGGGCGCTGAGATAAGCCATTACCATCAGGATGGTTGCCAGCAGCGCCAGTGGTCGCGTGAAGATTCCCAGTACCAGCATTGCGCCGCCGAACAGCTCGATGATCGCCGCGATCCACAGCATGTTGATGCCTAGGTTGATGCCGAAGAAATCCATCCCTCCGAACATGGTTTGCGGGCTTTCACCAAACAGTTTGGCGTAGCCGTGGGTCATGAGCATCGCACTGCTGAGAATGCGCAGTAGCGCCCAGGAAAAAATCTGTGATTTGCGTGCGGCATTGTCGAGAGATCTCATGAGGGCGTTCATCGCGTAGCTCCTGTGCAGGCCTGCTGCTGTTAATTGTTATGATGCGGGGGGGCGCGGTCCTCCGGTGACGGAGCACCTGCGAGTTATATCACACTCGGAATGAAGAATATGACCGGACCCCTGCTCATCATGAAAACCGGACAAACCCTGACTTCCTTGCGTGCAACCGGTGAGGATTTTGAGCACTGGATCGTCAGAGCCATGGGCCTGCCTGCCAGCCTGACCAGCACGGTTGCTGTACACGAGGATGAGGCGCTGCCGCCACTGGCCGACATCGCAGGCATCGTGGTGACTGGTTCACCTGCCATGCTCACGGATGGCGCGCCGTGGAATGCGGTGGCGGTGGCCTATCTGAGGGAGGCGGTGCGGGGTGCACTGCCGGTGCTGGGTATCTGCTACGGCCATCAGTTGCTGGCTCATGCCTTCGGGGGACGGGTGGACTACCATCCGGCTGGACGAGAGATCGGGACGGTACCGCTCAGGCTGCACGGCGCTGCGCACGGTGATCCGCTGCTGGCCGGGGTGCCTGCGGATTTTGTGGCCCATGCGACACACTTGCAGTCGGTGCTGACCTTGCCCGCCGCCGCCACGTTGCTGGCTTCCAGCGCGCACGATCCGCACCAATGTTTTCGTATCGGAAAGAGTGCGTGGGGCGTGCAGTTCCATCCTGAATTCACAGCGCAGGTGATGCGCACCTATGTGCTGGAGCGCGAGGCGGCTTTATGTGGCGAGGGACTGACGCCGGAGGAATTGCTGTCAGCGGTCGAGGAGACGCCGGAGGCCACGCTGATTCTGCGCAATTTTGCCCGGATCATTGGCATGGCGCCGGGCTGCACTTAAATCAGGAGGCCGATCAGGAGGTGACGGCCTCGTTGATCATTTCGAGAATCTGCAAGGTCGTGGTCGGGGTCGGCACCATGCGGCCTTCGAGGAACAACGTCGGCGTGGAGCGCACGCCGGAGCGCGTGCCGCTGCGCTGGTCATTGCGGATTTTCTGCAGCAGATCGTCGGAGCGGATGTCCTGACGCGCTTGCTCTACGTCGAGTTCCAGCTGGGTCAGATAGCCTTCGAACTCGGCCGTGACTTCGCTCAGAGCCGACCAGTAGGCCTGATTCACATAGAGCAAGTCATACATTTCCCAGAATTTGCCCTGGCGACCGGCAGCTTCTGCGAACGTGGCTGCCTCCCATGCGTGCGGATGCGTGCCGCTGAGAGGGTAATGGCGAAACACCAGCTGCGTCTTGTCGCTGATGGCGTTCCAGGCCTGACTCAATAATTGATGCTCATTGGCACAGGCAGGACACTGGAAGTCTGCATAGACGACGAGCTTCACGCCCTCTGGATTGCCGCGCGTGTGGTCTGCCTCGGCGATCTCCACCGGTGAATAAACCTGTCCCTGTCCAAGCATGCCGTAGAGCACGGCAACCACCACCAATGGCCCCAGCACGAACATGGCAATCTTCGCCAGCAGCTTCTGCCGCGCGGTGCGCTGTTCGGCGTCACGCTGCTTCTGTTCCCGGATCTTCTTTTGTTCGTCGCGCTTGCTCATTGGACACTGACCTGTTGG
>JAUSMU010000428.1 GCA_030645995.1 Gammaproteobacteria bacterium
ACCGGTACTGACTTACATGCCGATGGCGGCAATGGCGGGCACGCTGTTCATCGTCGGTGCCGACATGATCAAGTGGCTCGACATCAAGCACTATGCGCAGGTACGCTCTGAGCTGATCATCTACCTTGCAACCTTCGTCAGCATCATGTTCTTCGGACTGGCAACGGGGGTGGTGGCAGCCGTCGTATTGTCTGTCAGCGTCTTCATGCTGCGCATCAGTCAGCTGGAATTGACGCTGGAAGAAAAGCCATCCGGCACCGTGGTGAGAATTAAAGGCGCGCTGTTCTTCGCCTCGATTTCGCAACTGACCGAAGAATTTCATCGTCACGTTGACGAAAATCTGACAGTGGATTTGCAGTACGCCACGCATATCGACCAGTCTGCGGTGGACTTCTTTTCACGTGAGGCGGCGCAGATGGCGGCACGAGGGCAGCAACTGGTGCTGCTCGTCAACGCCAGGCAGCGGCAGTTTCTGAATACCATGGGCGTGAGCAGGCAAGTCAAACTTGAGTCTTTGCAGGACAGCGTTTCCAACGAGATATACTGATTTCAAATGATCGTATCGCCAACCTAACAGGAGAAGAAAAATGAAAGATACTGAAGAGAATATGCTGGGCCGCCGCGCCCTTCTGACGGGCCTCAGCATAGCAGCGGTTGCAGGCCTTGCGGCGGGTGCCAGACCAGCCTCGGCCCAGACCGGTAGTGCGGGCAGTCAGGCAGCACCTCATCCGAAGGATGCATGGCTGGCCGAGCTGCCGGGCACACAGCGCGTGTTCGTCGATTCGTCCACCATGGTCGGAGGCCCCACAGCGTTGTGGAATGCCGGCAACATTATTGACGCCCACGTGACCGAATATGACGGCAAGCCTTCGGACTATGCGCTGGTGGTCTGCTTCCGGCACCTCTCCACCTCTTATGGCTACGACGATAGCGTCTGGGCCAAGTACGGCTCGATCTTCATGCGCAATGCAGACCCTGCACCTGTCACCAACCCCATGAATGTGCCTGCTGGCAACAATGGCCAACACTCGATTCCTGAAGTGGTAGGAATGGGCGTGCAGTTTGCTGTCTGCGGTCGCGCCACTCGCCGCATGGCGGGCGCCATCGCCAATGCCACAGGCTCTACTCCGGACGCGGTGTTTGCGGAGCTGCAGGCAGGCTTGATACCGAACGCACGTATGGTGCCGGCCGGGGTAATTGCGGCGACACGTGCGCAGGCCATGGGTTACAGCTTGTTGTATGCGGAGTAGTTGGTAGTTCTTTATGTGTTGTGTTGTTCTATCGACGCGAGCAGGGGGCGTGTTCTGTACCGCGCCTGCTGCTCGCACTGATCTAACTATACGAAGCGCAAATCATAAATTTACTTTTTAGACTCCGTAATCGTCGCATAAACCAATTCCTTGCTCATCAACTGCAATTGCCGCGCATAGCGCAAGTCGCGATTCTGGATCATGCCGACAAAAACAAGATCTTCCACCGGATCTATCCAGAACCATGACCCCGCGATGCCCCACCACCAGTAACTCCCTTCCGACATTCCGCCATTACGCGCCGGATCAACCACCACCGCGAAATCCAGTCCGAAGGCATTGCCCGGATAGCCCGGAATCTCTGTCATGCCTGCTGGCAACTGACTGGTACGCATCAGGTCGACACTCTCCGGCTTGAGGATACGCACGTCGTCCAGTTCGCCGCCATTGGCTACCATCTGGGCGAAGCGCAGGTAGTCTCCGGCCGTGGAGGTCAGGCCGCCGCCGCCCGAGAGAAATGGAGCGGGGTCGATGAACTCACCGTTCGCGGGGCTGCTCAGCCCGGTGGGGGAGGAGGTGTATTCGCGGGAGAAGCGTGCGGCTTTCTCGCTGCCAACGTAGAAGCGCGTATCGACCATGCCCAGCGGTGCGAAGATCTGCTCCTGCAGGTAGGCGTCGAGCGTCTTGCCGGAGAGCTGCTCGACCAGATAGCCCTGCACGTCCACTGACACGCTGTAATGCCAGGCACTGCCTGGCTGCTGGCGCAGGGGAATCTGCGCGAGCTTGCCGATCATGTCCTTGAGCGTGGAGTTGCGATCCAACACGTTGGCCTGGGTGTAGAGCGTGTCGACCTGAGAGCGCGAGAACGCGCCGTAAGTCAGGCCGCCAGTGTGGCTCATCAGCTCGCGCATGGTCATCTTGTGCTGCTGCGGCTCAGTCACGGGCACGCCGTTGGGGCCGTCTTCCCTGGCTACCTGCAGGTTGGCGAACTCGGGAATGAATTTCTCTACCGGATCATCAAGGCTGAACTTGCCGTCTTCGTAGAGCGTCATCATCGCGACGCCTATGATTGGCTTGGTCATGGAGAAAATGCGGAAGATGGTGTCTTCATTCAGCGGGACTTTATTTTCGAGGTCCTGATAGCCATAGGTGTCGGTGTGCACCAGCTTGCCCTCGCGAGCGACCATGGTGATGATGCCGGCCAGCTGACCCTTGTCGACCTCGCCGCGCATGCCCGCGTTGAAGGCCGCCAGCGCGGTGCTGCTCATGCCGACATCTTCCGGACTGACCTGCGCCAGATTGCGGTCGGCGCTCTGCGCGTGCACCTGTGCCAGTGTCGCCGCTGCCAACAACAGCGCCAATCCCGTGCGCTGAAGGTTCCTTGCGATCTTGCGAATCGTGGTCGTGTGCCTTGATCTGTTCATGCGTTGCCCCCTCCGATCAATGAATGACTGCATCGCCGCCCCTTTGCAGGCGATGCCGGATGTAAGCACATTCTGGAATCGATCTCAATTGAGGACGCGAGTAAATCAGCTCTGCTTGCGCATCAGCAGCAGGCCGGTGCCGATGACGATCGAGGCAATGCCAGCCCACACCGGGACAGAGACATATTCCTTCTCATCGATCGTCATGCTCAAGGGGCCGAGTTCGGCCTCGTGGGTTTCTTTTGTAAAGCTGAAGCCTCCATAGATCAGGCCCATGATACCGGCGCCGATGAAGACGATTGCGAGCAGTTTTTGCATTGACATGGCAGAGTTCCTTTAGAGTCT
>JAUSMU010000444.1 GCA_030645995.1 Gammaproteobacteria bacterium
CCCGGAATTCTCCAAGGTCGTCGAGCGCGTCTTCGTCGAACTCTATGACCAGAACCTGATCTACCGTGGCAACCGCCTGGTGAACTGGGACCCGAAACTGCACACCGCCGTATCGGATCTGGAAGTGCTCTCCGAAGAGGAAGACGGTTTCCTGTGGCACTTCCGCTATCCGCTGGCCGATGGTGCGACTACCCGCAAGGGCGACCATTACATCACCATCGCGACCACTCGCCCCGAGACACTACTCGGCGATACCGCCGTGGCCGTCAATCCGAATGACGAGCGCTATCAGGACTTGATCGGCAAATTCGTCGAGTTGCCCCTGTGCGACCGCCGCATTCCGATCGTCGCCGATGATTATGTCGATGCCGCGTTCGGCACCGGCTGCGTGAAGATCACCCCTGCTCACGACTTCAATGACTACGAAGTGGGCAAGCGCCACAACCTGCCCATGATCAACATCATGACCCCGGATGCAGCGATCAACGAGAACGCCCCCGAGCCCTATCGCGGCATGGACCGTTTCGATGCGCGCAAGAAAGTCGTTACCGACATCGAGGCACTGGGTCTACTGGAGAAGATTGATCCGCACAAACTGAAAGTGCCACGTGGTGATCGTACCAATGTCATCATCGAGCCCTACTTGACCAACCAGTGGTATGTGGCCGTGCAGGATCTGGCTGGTCCCGCCATCAAGGCCGTAGAAGACGGTGACATCGAGTTCGTGCCCAAGAACTGGGAGAACACCTATTTCGCGTGGATGCGAGACCTGCAGGACTGGTGCATCAGCCGTCAGCTGTGGTGGGGCCACCGCATTCCGGCATACTACGACAGTGAAGGAAAAATCTACGTCGGCTACAGCGAGGCCGACGTACGCAGTAAATACAATCTGACCGACGATCTGGCGCTAAGCCGCGACGAGGACGTGCTCGACACCTGGTTCTCCTCTGCGCTGTGGACCTTCGGCACACTCGGCTGGCCTGACAACAGCGAAGAGATGAAGACCTTCCATCCGACGAGTGTGCTGGTGACAGGTTTCGACATCATCTTCTTCTGGGTCGCCCGGATGATGATGCAGGGCATCCACTTCACCGGCGAGGTTCCCTTCCGCCGGGTCTTCATCAACGCCCTGGTCCGCGACGCCGAGGGCAAGAAGATGTCCAAGTCCAAGGGCAATGTCCTGGACCCGCTGGAGCTGGTGGACGAGTTCGGCGCCGACGCCCTGCGCTTTACGCTGACGGCCATGTCGGGCCAG